>DAOWDR010000609.1 GCA_030638935.1 Desulfobacteraceae bacterium
GGGATTGGCCCATGTTGACGTGGAAATTTGATCAGCTCAAAAGCTTTTTGGCAATCTGTCCGATGGCATGAAATGCAGATGCAATGGAGAGGCCTGAACCGGATCGGGTTCTCATCCAGTCCTGGCCTGCCAGAATGGATCCTGCTGCATAGAGATTTTCATGGGCAGGGCCTTTCTCTTTGCCAATGGGTCTGAATTTTTCATCCGTAATCAGTCCTGCCCGGTTAATGGCATGCCCCTTGGGGTCAAAATAGGTTTCTCCATGCCAGCGTTCCCGGTCTGTTGGCTGATCAACGGGCAGGTTGAACACACTTTCTTTTACCCCTTTCCGGTCAGATATCAGTCCCTTTGATAAAAAGCGGCCCGTGGCAAGCAGACAGGTTTTGGCCTGAATCCGTGTTGTATTGATACCTGAGTTGGTACCTGTCTCTAAAATAAATTCACTGCCGGGTTTAAGTGCGGTCAAAAGAACACGTTGGCCCGTCAGCCGGGTGACACTGGTATCTGCCAGGGCTTTTTTAAAGGTTTCCTTAAGGCGGATACCCGGCACTGATACCGGAGAAGTAGGAATTTCAAATATTTTAACTGCCAATTGCTCTTCAAGCCGTTTCAGAATATTTTCAGAACCATTGATGCCGAGGATGGCAGGAATACCTATGGATTGTTCACCTTTAAGCAAAGGGAGTATTGCTTCCACAATCTTGTCCTGAACCTGCTCTGTTTCCATGGCCTGGGCCATGAGCGGGGCAAAGAGTTCCGATCGCTGGGACATTTGGGGAAAATCAATTGCCGCAATGTTGATATTCTGCCAGGTTGATGACAGAACCTGTTGGACAAATTTGGCCCGAAATTCGCGCAATCCTTGAAAATCCAACAGCAGCAGGGGCTTTTTTTCCTTAAAAGCCGTTACATTATTGGCCATGGTCATGGGGAACCTGTAGGTGGGTTTTGTTGTCCCGAATGCGGTTATAATCCGGCTGTTTTCCCGGGGCAGGCCTGTATAGGTCAGGCTGTTTTGCTTAAACGCATCCGTCAATTCATCAAAGGCCATACCAATCTCCGATTCAGGGATCTTTAAGAAAGGATGCCGGGGCCGGACTTTTGGAATCTGTGCAATGCCCTGCCAGGGATCTTTGCAATAGCCTGAATCAGGATTGGTCAATGCCCAAAGATCCAGCAATCCGCTGGAATATTCAAAGGCGCCTGCCCCACCCACCACCACGGCAGATATGCCGCGATTTGCCGCAAATACAGCAGCAGCCATTCCCGCCATACCCGCTCCGATGATCACAAGATCGGCCTGGATTTCATCTTTATTTTTCATTATGTAATTCATTCTGTTATCCTTCCATATCCTGGCCGACCATATCCAAGCCAAAAAAAGAACAGAACATGGCCTCGTTCAACTCTGCCTGGGCCAGCTGACTGTCCCAGAAAACAGGTTTCTGGCCTTTGAAACGTTCTTTTAGTAAAAATTTAATATTGTCCAACCCCTGGCTTTCTTTAATATAATCCTCGTCATACATGAAGCCGGTTACCCTCAGACTGCAAAAAGCACCCTGACAGGCGCCTTTGCCTAGTCTGGAGTGGATACGAAGTGAATTCAGGTCTGCGGTTTCCCTATTCTGCTTCAACCAGAGAATCAGTTCTTTGAAATGACTTTTAGGCACCATTTCACACTCACACATCATACTGTCCCCAGGCAGATGCTCCCTGGCCCAGAGTTTGACCGACATACCAGCTTCGATAAGCTTGCTGGGAGCCCTTGACATCAGGGGGGTGTCTGCTGTGGTACAGGGGGTTGACACCTTTAATTTTTCTGCTGCCAGGTCGGCTGCTTTCTCTGCCATAAGCCTATAGGTAGTCACCTTGCCACCTGTGATAGTCACAAAATTATCCACCTGGTCAGTCCCATGATCAAACAGATAAAAGCCCCTGGAAACTGCCCTGTCATCTGTTTTATTTTCATTCCTGCTCACAAGGGGCCTGACTCCGGCATAGGCCCGGATATACCTGGCGGTTTCAAGGGCAGGAACCATCTGGGCGCCCTGATCAATGAGAAAATCTACTTCATCAAATTCCGGTTGGATCTTATCCAGGTTGTCAAGGCGTATAGAAGTGGTGCCAAAAATGGAAACCGTACGGCCCGGCACCAGGATATCACCATCGGATGCTGGCCTGAGTCGGTTCACCACATGGGTGGTGAGCCGGTTGTGGGTTACCAGCAGGGAGCCCTTTGAATAAATCATATCAATGGTAATTCCGGCAAGTTCCGCCACCATACCGGCCCAGACACCAGCGGCATTTATGACCACTTGCGGGGTAATATTAAAGCACTCCCCTGTCAGATTATTCCGGACCTTCACTTTTTCAATGGATTTTTCCCCAGAGTTTTTCTTTCCAAGGGTAAAGCCTATGGCCTGGCAATTGCTGTAATATAATGCTCCATGCTCAATGGCCTGGTTCATATTTTCAAGGGAAAGATGAAAGGGATCCACAGAGGCGTCGTTCACCCTGAAGGCCGCAATGGCTTTTTTGGAAATTAATGGCTCAAGCTCAAGGGCTTCTTGAACGGAAAGCTTTTGACAAAAAATGTCTGCTTTTTTGCAAAGGTTTGGGAAGTCGGCTATATAGGATTCATCATCTCCCTGCACCGCCACATAGAGTCCGCCTGTCTCTTCGATGCAGTGGGGGGCAATCTTTTTTAAAATTTTGGCTTCCTGGGCGCATTCCGTGGCAGAATCGGGATCAGATCCCACATAACGGGCACCACTGTGAAGCAGGCCATGGTTCCGGCCCGAGGCCCCGTCATTAATATTTCCCATCTCAATGACCAGGGATGAGATACCCCTAAGGGCAAGATCCCGGGCTATTCCTGTGCCGGTGACACCCGCACCTATGATCAAAACCTGGGGGGTTATTTTTTTTTTAAACACGTAATTCTTTTTACTCCTTTTATACAAGGTTCTATTGATAGCAGTCCACATATTAACACGCCCAGCCTGAAATTCAAATGCCATTTCATCTTCAATAATAAAAACCCTTTGTCTGTCCCTGCATATCCATGCCGTACAAATTCATCCCGGCATCTCCTTGATTTAAACCCTGTTTCACTATATAAAAAACACCATGTATGGCTGGACCGGAAATATTTTGCACATCAACCTTACCACCCAAGATTTTAAGGTTGAAACCCCGGGATTGGATTTTTACAGAAAATATCTGGGCGGCAAAGGGATGGGCGGATACTATCTTCGCAAATGGGCAACCCTCCCCTTTGATCATCCAAACATGGGGGTCTCCCTCTTTGCCGGACCCCTGGTGGCAACCATTGCTCCCACATCAGGGCGGGCCCATCTGATTTCAAAATCCCCCCTGACCGGCCTTGTTGGAGATGCTTCCCTGGGGGGAAAACTTGCCACCCAGCTGAAAAGAGCCGGCTGGGACGGCTTGGTGATTACAGGCAAAAGCCCATATCCCATTGGCATTGAAATTTCCAACAGCCAGGTAAAATTTTGCAGGTCTGATCATTTATGGGGCCTGGATACCAAACAGGTTCACCAAGCCCTTTCCCCGAAAAAAGCAGGTCTTGCCTGTATCGGTCCTGCTGGTGAAAACGGGGTCAGGTTTGCATCTGTCACAGTGGACCAACACCATGCCGCAGGCAGATCCGGACTTGGACTTTGCTTTGGCGTTAAAAATCTGAAATACCTGCTGGTGGAAGGCCGGGGACACACAAGGATTAAGGATCCAAAGGGGCTGAAAGAAGCCAGGGAAGAAATCATTCGACTTGGGGCCGCCTCCCCTGCCCTCATGGGTCAATACGGGTTTTCCTGCCTTGGTACAGGAGCTGTGTACGATCTCATGGAC
>DAOWDR010000481.1 GCA_030638935.1 Desulfobacteraceae bacterium
AAAATAATGGAAACACTGATATCTTTTTTCACCTGGGAAATATATTTTTCCGGAACACCCACCACCACCTGGATATCGGCTTCCGAACTGATGGCAACAACGGCCTGGCCCGATGAGACATTTTCATTCTCATTCACATCCTTGGAGACCACAATACCGTCCATGGGGGACTTTAGTTGATAATAGGTGAGCTCTCTCTGCCTCAAATCCTTATTCTTTTTAGCAGCAGAATAGTCTGAATTTGCCGCTGCAAATTTATTTTTAGCAGATTCGTATTCGTTTAAGGCAACGTTGTTGTTTTCATACAGCCCCCGGATTCGGTCCAGGCCGGATTTGGCTGTTTCCATCTGAACCCTGGCATTTTTTTGGGCTGCCACAGCTTTGTCATAGTCAAGCACGGCATCGGCGCTGTCAATAACCGCAATGGGATCTCCTTTTTTTACCCTTTGTCCCAATACCACATGGATTTTCCGGATAATGCCGGAGACCCGGAAACTGAGCTGGGCTTCGGTGCCGGATTCAGACACACCGGAAAATGTTCTTCTGGTTTGACTGGAAATTTGTTTCACAGTCTCATACCTGACCGGCCGGAGCACCTCTTTTTCCACTGGTGCTTCACTGCAACCCACAGCCAAAAATAGACTGCAAAAAAGGAAAGAAATTTGTCTATATATAGTCATACAACACTCCGAAATCGGTTATTGAATTATGGATTCAAAGTAAGCTTGAAATTTTCTGATCATCCTGTCTTCACTGTCCATGGGCATCAACAGGCTGTACCGGCCGTATACCCGCTCCAGATGAAACAGGCTGACAAGATATTCATAGATGGAGCTGACCGCACTCAACTCTCCGGTCAGGGCATTGTTCTGGGCATCAACCAACTCCACCACGGAGACTGCGCCCTTGGCATAGGCATCCCGAACCAGTTCCAGACTCTGTTTTGCATAGTCGGCTGCCCTGCGGGAGGATTCAAGGTTAACCATTTTTACCATCACATCTGACAAGGCGCTCCTGGCATTATTCTCTATCTTCTGGGCAAGCTGACGTTTTTGAATTTCAATTCTGGACAGATCCAGGCGGGTTTTCCGGATTTCCACCGAGGTAACCCCGCTGTCATAAAAGGGAAGATTCAGATAAATTCCCATATTCCAGGGATCATCCGACCTGTTTGCCCCGGGGACATCGGCCCCGGTTCCGGACCGTGAAAATACATGGTCCCGGGAGGCCAGAAAATTGATAGTAGGCAGAAAATTTTTCCGTTTCAAGGCATTAAGGGAAATCTGTAATGCAGATCTATTTTCATCCAGCCCTTTAATTTCAACGGAGTTTTCAATGGACTGGTCCACGAAAAACCGGGTAAACCGGTCAAGGGAATTCTGGTTATCAATATATTTTTCAACGGCATTAACAGCATAGGTGGAGAATATCCGGCTGTCCAGGGAGGTATCTTTGACAAGAAAAGCCTCCCCCTGGTTCCGGTTCAGGACCCGATTTAATTCGTTTTTTGCCAGGATCACCTCCTGGCTGGCAGCCAGGAGATCTGTACTGGCGGAAGCCTGCTGACTTTTCCATCGCAACACATCCGACCGCCCTGAATACCCGATGATCTCCCGCTGTTCTGCAATCTTGAGATTTTGTTTGATCAGGTCCAGATTTTCCCCGTATATATTTCTGGTGGTCTGGGCCATTAAGATTTTAAAATAGGCATCAATGGCTTCCTGCACCACAGAAAGTTTTGTGTTTTCCAACCCGAACTCAGATGCCTTAACCAGGTCTTTTTGGGCTTTAATATTACCCAGTACCTGGTCTGAATAGATGAGCTGGCTTGCGGAAATACTGCCGGTGGTTGTGGTCTGGGCCGTGGTGCCGTTGGATAGCCCGGCCCTTTCTTCATCAATGACCACCCCGTCAAAATCTGCGGCCAGGGACGGATAATAGCCTGTTTTTGCCATGGATAAATCATAACCGGCCGCCCTTACATCGGTTTTTGAAAAATCCAATTCCAGGTTTGTCTCCAGGGCCTCTTTCATCACATCCACCAGGTCCACTTCCCGGTCCGTTGCAATATAATTCTCATTAATCAACTCTGCCCGGGACATAATACTGAACTTAGGGGAAAACCCTATGCGT
>DAOWDR010000501.1 GCA_030638935.1 Desulfobacteraceae bacterium
GGGAATGATAACCCATTATTTCAGGCGTTACTTGAAATGGGGCTTGATGCCGACCTTCAGTTTGGTAATAAACATAATAATTTATTACAGGTTTTAGCAGACCCCTCCTTTTGTAATCTGAAAAAAGTCGAACTATTAATACAATACGGTGCCGATGTAAATGCCCAAGATACGGACGGCGATACTGCCGTCGATCAGATTCGAGTTGAAATTCAGAAATTGGATGAATTTATTGCTGGCCATTCGCAGGAACCAGATAAACAGGAAAACCGATATTCAAAAGAGGGGGATATTAACAGCATTATGGTCATGGCGTTTGGAGATTCTACCCAATTCAGTCCGGTGAAAAAAGCCCATGCGGATAAAATAAAATTATCCAAAATGGAAGCCATTCTTTTAAAATCAGGGACGAAAAAAAGATAAGGCGTCAAATTTTCAGTTTATTCTTGCTGAAAAAACAAACAACTTAACAGTCTAAATGAACCGGTCGAGCCGGTGATTTGAAGTGTTCTCGGCGGCTGCGCCGATCAGCAAGGTTTCAACAACAAAAAAGCTGCGGTCGTGTTGCAGATTTTAAAAGTTCATGAAACCCCCTACGGTTTGATCTGGAAGAGTTTTTTCATTATAGAGCGAACAATATAAGATTTCGTTAAGACAAATCAATTTAGTATCGTGGTTGCTTGTGAGCCCCGAGTTTGCCCTGGGGCTTAAAATAATTTGAAAAAAATTCGGGTATTTTAGTTTCAAATTCCATTTCTTCATTATTAAAGGGGTGTTTAAACTTGATCGAAAATGCATGCAGCGCCAAACGCCCCCTCTCGTTCTCACTATATTTCAAATCACCGACAATGGGATGCCCAAGCTCAGAAAAGTGAACACGAATTTGATTTTTTTTACCTGTTAAAAGACCAATCTCCAATAAACTATAGTTCTTAGACTCATTTTTTACCGTATATTCTGTCTTGGCAAACTTACCTTCTTTTGGGTTTTCAACAGAGTGCATTGTGTAATCTTTTCCTTCAGCAAGATAAGACTCAATGATTCCACTTTTTTTTGTTAAGTTGCCATGGACGATAGCCAGATATTTTTTTTCTACATCGTTCCACTGACTTGCAAATTTTTCACGAATCTTGAAACTTTTAGCAAAGACCAATACTCCGGAAGTCTCACGATCCAAACGATGTATGACAAATAGGGTGGTCTTTGCCCTTGGATTGCCTTTTTTAACGTAATTTGAAAGCAACTGATGAGCCGTTTTCTCTTTTTCGTACTTCGCTTTAACACTCAAAAGACCTGAACTCTTATCAATGACAATGATGTCTTTATCTTCATACAGAATACTGATGCCATCAGGCACATACTTAGATCTTATTTTTATTTTTGATTTAATCACAATTGTTTCCAAATAAATGTTCCATAACAGGGTCTCCAACACGAGGAGCGTGTTCGATGAAGAATATCTCTTTTGATCGCTAATAGCAAATGACATAAATATTTTCTTTTAAAGCAAGATACTGAATCGGAAAATTATTTTGGCAATTACTATATCCTGTTCAGATCATCTCTTTTTTCAGCAGGTGATGGTATTCCCCCCTAAGGGAGACCAATTGTCTGTGGGAACCCTGCTCCCTGATTTTTCCTTCCCTGAGTAGAAGAATCTGGTCACATTCCCGTATGGTGGAAAGCCTGTGGGCAATGATGATGGAAAGCCTTCCTTCCATGAGTTTTTTCATTGCATCGTGGACCTTTTGTTCTGACTGTGAATCCATGTAGGAGGTGGCTTCGTCAAAGATTATCAGATCAGGGTCAAAGGCAAAGGCCCTGGCAATGCAGACCAATTGTTTTTCTCCGGAGGAAAGGGGGCGTCCCCCTTCTTGAATTTGGGTATCAAGTCCTGAAAATTTTTCAGATAAAAAACTGCAATTGGCATTTTCCAGGGCTATTTTGAGAACAACATCCTCTTTTAAATCTTTCCGGGGGGTAATGTTTTCCCGAGCTGTTCCGGAAAAAAGGACGGGATCCTGCATTACAAGAGCGGTTCTGCTTCTGATATCTTTTATGTTCATTGAGTTGTGGGGGATGCCGTTGACCAGGATACTTCCCGAATCAGGCCGGTAAAATCCGGTTAAAAGATTGATGATGGAGCTTTTGCCTGATCCTGTCTGCCCCACAATGCCAATGGATTTTCCCTTTTCAAGGGAAAAGGTTATCTGCTTGAGTACCGGTTTTTTTGGAGTATAGGAAAAATCAACATTTTCAAATTTTATCCTTTCAATATTTTTAAGGGGGCTACGGGTTTTGGTAGTTCTCTCCCTGGCTTTTGGCTGTTCCAGGACAAGGATGATCCGTTCTGCCGAGGCCAGGGCATTCTGGAGCAGATTGAATTTTTCAGACAAGTCCCTTAAGGGCCTGAAAAAAAGTTTCATATAGCTCAGAAAAGCCACCAGTTCGCCCAGTGTCAGGGTCTGATCCATCACGGCAAAGCTTCCTGTCCAGAGGATGACGGCAATGCTGATAACCCCCAGAAACCCGATAAAGGGCATGAACATGGCAAAGATCTTGATCTGGAACATGGCCGCTGTAAAATGTTCATGGTTGAGCTGTTTAAACCGTTTCATGAACCGGTCTTTGCTTGAGGTGGTCTGGATGATTTTCACCCCAATGATACCTTCGGAAAAACTGTGATTGATTTCAGCAATTTTTTGACGGATGGTCCTAAAGGCATTCCTTAAAATTTTTGAAAAGGCCATGATACTGATGAGAATCAGGGGAACGACCAGGGAAAGGGTTAAGGCCATCCGGGCATTGAGGGAAAACATGACCACAAGAATGCCTAGCATGAGAAGCAGATCTTTAAATATGAAGACAAGGACACTGGTGAACATTTCATTCATGTTTTCAATATCCCCGGCCACCCGGGATACCAGGCGGCCGCTGGAATTTTTATCATAATAGGAGACCGGCAGTCCTGTCATATGTGAAAACAGGGCGCATCGCAGGCCTAATATGATTTTTTGACCCGTGTACTCCATGAAAAGGGTCTGGCAAAAATCAATGACAAAGGCTGTGAGGGTAATACCGGCAACGATCAGGCCAAAACCCATAAATGAGGTGATTTTAACACCAGCAAGGCTTACCCCTGTTTCAGGGCCCACAGGCAGGATAAATCCGTCAAAGGCCTTCTGGGTTAAAATGGGCATGAGCAGTTCAAAAAACGTGACTATAAAAACCAAAAAAGTGGTCAGTCCCAGCATCCAGGCGTAGGGCCGGATAAAGGGCCAAAGAGCCTTTGCAAGGGTGATATTGCCCAAGCTGATTTCCTTTTCCTGGGGAGAGGTTGTGGCTTGGGGTTCAGCTGCCATGGGCCTCCTCAAACTGCTGGACCCGGAAGGAATCCTTATAAAATTGGTTGGCATCAATCAATTCTTCATGGCGCCCCTGGCCGGTGATAACGCCCTTGTCCATAATATAGATCCAATCGCAGGCTGCAAGGGCGGAAAGCCGATGGGAAATAGTTATAAAGGTGGCCCTTGGGTTCATTTTGTTGAGCCGGGATATAATGGTTTGTGCAGTGTGGGTATCCAACTGGCTTATGGGGTCATCCAAAATAATGATTTGTTTATCAATAATCAGGGTGCGGGCCATGGCCACCCGCTGTTTCTGGCCACCGGACAAGGTCACCCCCCGTTCACCCACCACGGTTTTAAGCCCCTCGGGCATGGCCTTGATGGTGGTGACAAGGTCGCAGGCGTGGATGATCTTTTTAAGCCGTTCTTTTTCAATCTCCCGTCCCATGAGGATGTTCTCTTCCAGGGTTCCTGAAAAAAGAAAGGATTCCTGGGGCATGAATGCTATGTGCTCCCTCAATAGATCCAAATCCAGGGAGGAAATTTCATGGTCATCAATGAACAGGCTACCTGTATCCAGGTTGTATAGCCTGGGTATTAATTGGACAAGGGAGGTCTTTCCACTGCCTGGCGGTCCTGTGATACCAATCCTGGTTCCAGGGCTGATATCCATTGTGATATTGGAAAGCACAGCATGCTTTTGACCATAGGAAAACCCGGCCCGGTTAAATCTGATCCTGCCCTTTATTGTGGAAGGCCGGGCAGGGGATTTCGGGGATTGCACCGAGGGGTTGGCGTCCAGCAATCCATTGATCCGTTTGAGGGAGGCCATGCCCCGTTGAAAGAGATTGGTCATCCAGCCAATTGCAATAATAGGCCAGGCCAGCACATTCATGTACTGAAGAAAGGCCACCAGTTCTCCCGGGGTCAGGTGCTGCTTCATTACCAAAAATCCGCCGTAGAATATAATGATCAATGAGGACATGTTAAAGAAAAGACCCAGCATGGGGCGCAACAGAGCGCTTACAAAGGCCCGCTTCAGGTTTTTTTTAAAATAATCGGTTGAGGCCTGATCCACTTTTTGTCCAATGGTTTTTTCAAAGTTAAACACCTTGATCACCCTGATACCGAAAAAGCTTTCCCGGATCTGCTCCGTGAGCTGGGAAAAGGATTCCTGGGCCGTGTTATGAAAGGTGTGCATCTTCTTGCCCAAATGCTTGGTGAGCAAGATTAAAAAAGGCATGGGAATCATGGCCAGGGCAGTCAGTTTCGGGTCGGTCCAGATCATTATTCCCAGGGTGGTACCTCCCAAAAGGATGGTGTCCACCAGAACAATGACTCCGAATCCAAAGGCCATTCGGACATGGGCGATATCAGAGGTGGCATGGGCCATGATATCCCCTGTTTTCATCCGGTCAAAATAGGCTGAATCCAGTTCCAGGATATGGCGGAAAAGGTCATCCCTGATTCCTTTTTCCACATCCCTGGCACTTCCCATGAGCAATATTCGCCACCAATACCGCAGGATTGCCATGGCAATCCCTAATCCTGCAATGAACAAACATTGTATAACCAGGACATATCGGTCTATATGAGGTGTGGTCAGGGTGTCAACGGCGGTTTTAATAACCTGGGGGATAATGAGCTGGGCACCGTCCACTATAATCATGCAGAGAATGCCTGCCAGGATTTTAAGCCAGTTCTTTTTAAAATATGGAAGAATGAGTTTCAACAACAACCCCTTGCAGCGGTGAATTTAAAAAAATCAACAATTGTCATACTGATACCATTGTTGATAAACAGCTTTTGATAAATTTACCACAGATTTGGTTTGAGGTCCAAGGGCTTCTTTTTTTTGCTTGGAGGGGAAACCGATTGGGGGTTATGTATCTATGCTTTTTTTAAAGCAGGATCAATTCCCTTTAAATTCAGGTTTTCGGCCGGATAAAAATGCATCCACCCCCTCTTTTACATCATTGGAATAGATATTTGCTTTAAAGGCTTTTTGTTCCATTTCAATCCCTCTTTCAAATCCTTGGTACAGGCCTGTATTCACACATTTTTTAATCATTGCAATGGCTTTGGTTGCCTGGAGAGCCAGCCTTTTTGCCCGGTCAAATGATTTGTCAAAAAGATCTTCCTGGCTGAAAACCTCGTTGACAAGGCCCATTTGACAAGCTTGTTCCGAGGTTATCTGAAGCCCTTTAAACATCATTTCAATGGCCTTTGTTTTTCCAACAACCTGAGGCAGGCGCTGGGTGCCGCCAAAGGCGGGTATCATGCCAAGCCTGACTTCAGGAAGTCCTATGCGGCCGCAATCTTCGCCCATAAATCTGAAATCACAGGTTAACGCAAGTTCTAGTCCTCCTCCCAGGGCATGGCCGTTGATGGCGGCAATGGTCGGAACCTCAAGGTTCTCAAAGGCATTCATGGCAGTGTGAACTTTTGGAAGAAGTGATATCAAATCATCGTTGATATCCTTTAAACTGTCCAGGTCATCCCCTGCAGAAAAAAAGCCGGGACAATCACTTGCAAGAAGGGCAGCCCTTATTTTTTTGGTATTGGCAATCTTTTTGATGATTTTTTCAAAATCTTTAAGAAATTCAGGGGTAAGGGCATTGACCGGGGAATTGTTCATTTTAATAATAGCAACAGATTCTTTAACCTCAAAACTTATGACTGAAAGTTCCATACCTATCTCCTGTGGTTGTTTTATCCCAAAAACTTTTTGTAAAAGCAAGTATCATTTAAAGATGTAAGTTTAATTTATCGCATTCAACATTGCAATCATTATGTTTATTTTATAAAAATTTTAATCGATACGGTATTTTTTTAATAAAATCTTATAGCGACTATGAAAAATTATAAAAAGTTATAATGAGTCTCTATTTTTTAGTTGACAAGATACATTTCATCCTCCATTATATTCAAAATTGAGAATCAAAACCCTAGGATGGAGAAAAAAATGGTTAGAAAAAAAACAAATAACGGATCTCCCAAAAAAGAAAAAAAGAAAAACCTTCAAAAGGAGACCAATATAATAGAGGGTGCGCTTAAGGTTTTTGGCGAAAAAGGCTTTGAAGCAACTACCATCGCAGCCATCAGCAAGGCGGCTAATATATCCGAGGCAACTTTGTATGAATACTTTTCTTCAAAAGAAGATGTCCTTTTTGCCATTCCCAATCTTTACACCCGGCGTGAGCTGGAAAAAATCCAGGAAATCGCCCACTATATTCACATACCCCAGGAAAAGATCCGTGTGATCATCCAGGCCTACCTGGAATTTTATGAAGGCAATAAACTCTACTCATCTGTTGCCCTGTTAACCTTGAAAGGGAACCGGCAGTTTCTTAAATCCCCGGCTTATAAGATTGTAAAAAAATCAACAAATTCGATTGTTGACGCCTTTAACCAGGGTGTTGAAGCAGGCGTGTTCAGGGAGGATATCGATCCCTATATCGTGCGCAATATGGTCATGGGATTTATTGAGCACCTGACCATTCAATGGCTTTTGGTGGGACGTCCTGAAAGTATATCCCATTACAGGGACACTATTTTTGACATGGTGATCCGGGCAATCGAAAAAAGAGGTGATACTGAAACCATTGATTTGAAAATTACAGGCAGCAATTTAAAAATCCAGGCAACCTGAAAGATTGGGCCGGATAAATTTCCAAAGGGGCGGATATGGGAAGCAAAACAGCCATAAATAATTGTGTATTATATGTCAATCTTTCGTCGGGACTTATCAGCACCATTGAAATCAGCGATTTTGAACGAAGGCAGTATATAGGAGGGAAGGGGCTTGCCCTGAAGCTTATTTTTGACAATATCAAGACGGGTGTGGATCCTTTATCCCCGGGCAATATTCTGGTGATGATGACAGGGCCGACCTGTGGAACTGCCGCCCCTTGCGGCGGGCGGTTTGTTGTTGTGGGTAAATCTCCTCTAACAGGGATTTTTGCTTCTTCATTTTCCGGGGGAGGATTTGGGCTTTCCCTTAAAAAGGCGGGATATGACGGGATCATGGTTACGGGCAGGGCCGACCATCCTGTTTATATCAAAGTTGATCATGATGATGTGTCCATCTGTGATGCTACTCAATATTGGGGCATGGACACCTATGATTTTCAGGAGGTCCGGAAAAAGGACGGAGACTGGGTTGTGATCGGTCCTGCAGGGGAGAATCTTGTAAAATTTGCAAACATTGCCAGTGATCGGCGTCTGGCGGGCCGTTGCGGCCTGGGGGCTGTCATGGGATCAAAAATGTTGAAGGGGATCGTTGCAAAGGGGGATAAAAAATTTGGCCCTGCCAACCCGGAAAAA
>DAOWDR010000130.1 GCA_030638935.1 Desulfobacteraceae bacterium
ATTTGAAAAATTTTTCCACAGGTAATTTCGGGGTTTCTTTTCACTATGGAGAGCCTGTTTTTAAAATCATAAAGGAGCGGCTGGGCTGGACAATTTTATTGTTTACCTCTTCCACGGTTCTGGCAGCCATGGCAGGGGTATTTTTAGGGAAAATAGCGGCCTGGAACAAGGGGAGTCGACTGGACAGTATCATATCCATATCCGCTCTTGTTTGCTATACCCTGTTTATCCCCTGGTTCGCCCTGTTGCTGTTATGGCTCCTGGGCTTCAAATTTGGGCTTTTCCCCCTTGGCGGTATTTTGTCCCCTGAACTCTGGGTGGGAAATACCTCCTGGTTTATCAAGTTATTGGACATTATCCACCATATGATACTGCCGCTGATGACCCTTTTTATCATCAACCTTGGCTCCTATCTTTTGCTCATGCGTTCCTCAATGCTCAGTGTGCTGAGGGAAGATTATATCATTACAGCAAGGGCCAAGGGCTTAAGCGAAAAGGTGATCCGCAACAGGCACGCCGCAAAAAATGCAGCCCTGCCCGTGGTCACAAGTGTGGGATTAAGCCTTGCTTTTTCCATTAACGGCGGGGCCTTGACCGAACAGATATTTACCTGGCCCGGCATTGGGCGGGAGTTGATTTTTGCGGTGAGTAACAATGATTATCCCCTGGCCCAGGCCTGCTTTCTTCTGATTGCCCTGGTGGTTCTATTGGCAAATTTGATTGTTGATCTGCTCTATTCCTATTTGGATCCCAGGATTACCTATTGATACTCCGGGATGGAATGGTAAAATAAAGGTGTGCCCATG
Source organism: Desulfobacteraceae bacterium (assembly GCA_030638935.1). GTDB lineage: Bacteria > Desulfobacterota > Desulfobacteria > Desulfobacterales > Desulfobacteraceae > NBML01. Next base: position 807 of record DAOWDR010000130.1, read on the forward strand.
CTGAAAAATCAATATGTTCAACGCTTTTTAAAAGGCTGGAAAATTTTTATTCAAAATCCTCTGGGAAAAACCGGCGTGATTATTTTGTTTGTGTTCATGCTCATGGCACTGTCAAGTTTCTTTGTCCCCCATATAAACCCGATGTATGACCCCATGACCGGTATTGACCCAAATATAAAGGTTTCCACGGGTCCCAGTCTTACCCACTGGCTTGGAACCGACAATGTGGGCAGGGATTTGTTTGCCCAGCTTTTGGAGGGGGCAAAGGTTGCTTTTATAGTCGGCCTGTCCAGCGCATTTTTCAGTATTGTACTAGGGACAGTGATCGGGATGATTTCCGGATATGCAGGTGGAATTGTTGATGCCATTCTAATGCGGGCGGCAGATATTATCATGGTCATGCCCTCCCTGGTTATTTTACTTATCCTGTCATCCCTGTTCGGGCAATTCAACATATGGATCATTGTATTTATCATTGCCATAATGCGCTGGCCTGCTGTTTCAAGGGTGATCAGATCCCAGACTCTTTCATTGAAACAGCGTCCTTTTATTGAGGCATCCCGGGTAGCCGGGGCCTCCCATGTGAGGATAATTTTCAGGCATATAATGCCCAATGTACTGCCCCTGGCATTTTTATACATGACCTTCCGGGTCACCTCGGCCATCCTTGTGGAAGCAGCCCTGTCTTTTTTGGGGTTTGGGGATCCTTCCCAGGTCAGTTGGGGTATGATGCTCCAATGGGTCTGGAAATCGGGTCATATGTTCCAGGCACCATATTGGCTGATTCCGCCGGGGTTAAGTATCTCTTTGTTGACATTGGCATTTTACATGCTGGGCCGCGCCATGGATGAGGTTTTGGATCCCCGGCTCAGAAAGGAGGGACAGTCCTAGAACGATGAGTTTACTTTCTATTAAAAATTTGAGCATAGGCTACCAGACAAAGGAAGGGATGCTCAAGGCCGTGGATAATATCTCCTTTGAGATTGAAAAGGGCAGACCCTTGGGTTTTGTTGGGGAGTCCGGGTGCGGGAAAACCACCATCGGCCTGACCCTGATGGGGCTCCTGCCTGACAATGCCCGGATCTTAAGCGGAAGTATTGACTTTCAAAATATGGATTTAACTCAATTGAGCGAAGATCAATGGCGAAACATCAGGGGCAGGGAGATTGCCATGATTTTCCAGGCAGCCATGAATGCGTTGAATCCGGTGATGCGGGTGGATGAACAGGTGATTGAAGCCATTGTGACCCATACTCCTGATATTTTGCCCAATGACTTGGACAAACGGGTAAGGCAATTGTTCGATCTTGTTGAAATTCCCCAAGCCAGAATGAAGGATTTTCCCCACGAATACAGCGGGGGCATGAAACAGCGGGTGATAATTGCCATGGCCCTGGCCTGCAATCCTAGGCTCATCATTGCGGATGAGCCCACCACAGCCCTTGATGTTATTGTCCAGGACCAGATACTCAAAGAGATCAAAACCATTCAAAAGGAAATGGATACCGGCTTGATTTTTATTTCCCACGATATTGCCGTGGTGGCATCTGTGTGCCGGGATATCTGTGTGATGTATGGGGGGCAGATTGTGGAAAAGGGAACCCGTGAAGAGGTTTTTGGTTCTCCTTGTCACCCCTATACAAAAACCCTGCTGGGATCCTATCTAAGCCTGGACAATGAAGCATCAGTCATTATTCCGGATATGAGGGAAACCCCGGATTTGATGCTTAAGAGTGGTTGCTGCAGGTTTGCTGTTAATTGTAAAACCTGTTCCAATGACTGCAATACTGTGGTTCCCCA
>DAOWDR010000558.1 GCA_030638935.1 Desulfobacteraceae bacterium
CCTTAATGTGATCCAGATCTGTGCGGATTTGATTTTGAAGATGATTAAAAAAGGGATTGCCATTCCCGATGACGAATTGGTGATGATGGCCAAGGACATAATAGATAATGTTGCCCGGGCCTCGGGTGTCATCAAGCATGTCAGGGATTTTGCAAGGCAGTCTGAACGGGATTTGAAAAAAATGAATTTGAATGATCCCATAAACGACGTTTTTAAGGTCCTTGGACATCAACTGACGGTTCACTCGGTAACAGTGGTCCGGGAACTTGATCCTGACCTGCCTGAAATTAGGGCGGAACACAATAGGCTTGAACAGGTGTTTATCAATCTTGTGACCAATGCCATTGATGCCATGGATGAAAAGTCGGAAAAATCTCAAGATGTGGTGGAGAAAAAACTTGTAATCAAGACCTTTGCCAAAGGAAATGAGGTGGTTGCCATAGTTTCGGATACCGGGATAGGAATGAGTGAAACAGTTAAGCGCAAAATTTTTGAGCCGTTTTTTACAACCAAGGAAACCGGAAAAGGTACGGGTCTTGGTACCAGTATCAGTTTTGGAATTATTAAAGATTACGGCGGTATCATTGAAATAGAGAGTGTGGAAGGTGAGGGAGCCTGCTTTACAGTCAAATTTCCTATAATTGAATAAGGGAACTTATTATGTTGGCCAATAAGATACTGATTGTGGATGATGAAGAGATAATAGTCCGTCTTTTGTCCATGTCGTTGAAAAGCGACGGGTATGAAACGGTTACTGCTTACAATGGCGAGCAGGGACTCGCAGTATTTAAGTCGGAATCCCCTGATATTGTTGTAACGGATATTAAAATGCCGGGAATGGACGGGCTTGAGCTTTTAAAGAAAATAAAAGAAATTGATACGGAAACGGAAGTTATTATTGTTACAGGTCACGGGGATATTGATTCCACAATTACAGCTCTGCAATACGGGGCCAGTGATTTCATCAATAAGCCGGTCAGGGATGAAGCCCTGGCCATCGCCCTTGAACGGGCAAAAGCAAAAATTTACATTAGGGAAAAACTGGAAGAATATACAAAGAACCTGGAACATAAGGTTGCAGAGGCAACCAAAGAAATAAGACGCAAATCCAATTTCCAGAGACTTTTAATCCACAGCAGCAATGATGCCATTGTTGCCTTTGACCAGGATTGGAAGATTGTGGTGTATAATCCTGCGGCTGCCAATATATTTGGCGAAAAGGCTGGGGATGTCAGAAATAAAATGACCATCCGGGACCTGTATACCCCTAAGATAGCAGACATATTCGAGGCCGAGGCAAAAAAAATGCCTGAACCCGATGATATGCCCTGGAAAGAGATGGTGTTGCAGACAAAAGACAACCGGCAGATTCCGGTTCACTATGCCACAGATGTGCTCCATGAAGATGGCAAATTTATCGGGATTGTCAATTTTTTCCAGGATCTCACCGAAATCAAACGGCTTGAAAAGGAATTGGTTCAGTCGGAACGTCTGGCAGCTGTAGGCCAGACCGTCAGTGGTCTTGCCCATTATGTTAAAAATATTCTTATAGGCCTCAAAGGCGGCAGCTACGTAGTGGATGTGGGAATGAAAAAAAATGATACAGAAAAGCTTAAAATCGGATGGCGGACCATAAAAAATAATATAGGCCGTGTGGCTGATTTGACCCAGGATCTTTTGACCTATTCCAAGGAAAGGGAACCCGAGCGGCAACCCTGCTTTCCAAATGAGATTGTGGATGATGTGATTGACCTGGTTTCTGGGGTTGCAACCACCAATGATATTAAGCTCTCAAAGGAGACAGACCCTGATATAGGCGAAGTGATAGTGGATCCGCAAACCATACACAGAACACTCCTCAACCTTGTTAACAACGCCATGGATGCATGCATGGAGGACGAAAACATATCCAAGAGATTTGAAATTTTGATTAAAACTTATATGGAATCAAACAATATGCTTTGTTTGGAAGTCCGGGATAATGGGTGCGGTATGGACAAGGAAACCCGGGAACACTTGTTTAATCCCATGTTCAGCACAAAAGGGGGCAAGGGGACAGGTCTCGGGCTTTTGGTAACCGGAAAGCTTGTGGAAGAGCACAAAGGCAGGATTGATACCAATACACATTTGGGGCAGGGGACCACCTTTATTGTCAGACTCCCCTATGTAAAAGTAGATACCGAAATTGGCCAAGGAGGATGAATTATGAATAAAAAGGTACTTGTGGTGGATGATGATCCTGATGTTAGATCATTTGTTGTCACAGTTCTCGAAGAAAATGAATATACTCCTTTAGTCGCTCACGATGGCGTAGAAGGTTTGGAAATGATCGAAAAAGAGTCGCCGGATCTGGTCATTCTTGATGTGCTCATGCCCAGGGGAAGCGGAATTCGATTGTACCGCCTCTTGAAAACCAATGATGAGCTTAAGGATTTGCCTGTAATCATGTTCACAGGCATTGCCCTGAGGTCTTTTCTGAAATCCCAGAAAACACTTGATGAGTTTAAGGGTGGGGAAGTTCCAAGGCCTGATATCTATCTGGAAAAACCGGTTGAACCCGAAGAACTGGTCAGGGCAATTCAAAAGAAAATCGGTTAAGAAAGAGTTGATAAGAAACAGATGCTTATGAGCTATATTGTAAATAAGGGAGATGATGCTTTATCATGAAAATAAATAAACTGCTTTTTGTCACCAAGTTTGAAGATCTTTGTTATGATGCATTGAATCCATTGCTGAGCCTCATGAAGGCAGACCTTGAGCATGTGGTTTTTCTGAACGTTATTGAACGGGATAAAGTGGCCATGCAAAGGGGGAGCGGGTATTTAAAGGAAGAAGAGGTAAAACTCAAAGAAACCGCAAATATCCGCTTTATAGACTGGGCAGAAAATTTGTTTGAATTGGGCTTGGAGGTGGGGGCTTATATTGAGGTATCCACCTTGATTCCTGAAATCATGAAGGTGATTGAAAAAGAAAATCCAGGCCTGATTGTCGTTGGCCAGTCACATAAAGGACCAATAGAACAATTATATTCCCGGTCTGATATTACGGAGTTGACCCGGAGAACCAAGATTCCCATCCTGGTGTATAAGCACATGGTTGAGGATAAGATTGTGCCGGATAAAATTTTTGAAAGGCCTCTTTTTGCAACTTCCTGGTCCAGCAGCAGTGATCCGGCTATAAGTTGCTTAAAGGGATTGAGCAAGGTCATAGGTGAGTTGCACATCATGCATGTGGTCAGTGAAAAGGAATTGAAACATCCAGACTCCCATGGGGTCCAGAATGTTCGGAAAAAGGAGAGAAAAAGACTGGACGACCTGTGTGATGAATTTGAGGAAGCCGGAATTTCTGCAAGGCCCCATGTTTATGTAGGAGATCCTGAAAAAGAAATTTTAAAGGCAGCCAAAGAGTACCAGGCCACCATGATTATCCTGGGATTCAGTGAAAAATATGCCATTGTGGAACGATGGATAGGATCTATTTCAAGAAATATTGCCGATAAATCAGTGTATCCCTGTTTGCTTTTTCCGGTCAAAAAATAATTTTTATTTTTTTTATGTTGCCTTTAAAAAATGGTCTGTAAATTAGTTTGTGTTCTTAGGGCGGATTGAAATTTTTGCCTTGACTCTTATTTTTTGCTCTGTTAAAAAATAACGTTTACATTTTAGAACTATTGGTATTTTTATAGGGTAAAGAATTTATTTTGTTAGCAAAGGGTTATTATGAAACTCCTATTTATAGATGATGAACAGACGTTTTTGAGATATCTGGCCAAACGCCTTGTGTTGGATGGATTCACAGTTAAAACCACTTTTTCCGGAGAAGAGGGGGTTGAGGCTGCTAGCAAGGAAGATTTTGATGTGGCGGTTGTTGATTTGCAGATGCCCGGAATTGACGGAATAGAGGCTCAGAAGAGGCTGAAAGACCTCCAGCCTTTTTTGCCCTGCATCGTTCTTACCGGACACGGAAGTGTTGAAAATGCCCTTGAAAGCGGTAAATATAATGCGTTTAAATTTTTATCCAAACCCGTGGACATGGACACGCTCATAGAGACCATACAGGCGGCATATGAACACCGGCTGAAACAGGAAGGCAAACCTGCCAACCAGGGCAACGGGGCTTTAGAAGCCAAGAAGCAAGGTACTATATCAAAGCTGTATAATAAATTCCGCGGAATTTATGGCGTTGAAAAATAGGGACTGCCCAGCGCTTTTTATGTTTAACAGCTATCTATAGAGGAGATCTGCTTTGACTGCTTTTGCCAATGGTCCTGCCAAAGACCCCAACGCCAAACAAGAGTTTGGCTTTTCTTTTTTTCCGTTCCTGATTACATTTGTGCTGATGTTCATTTCCTGGATTGTTTTATCGGGAAAGTTTGATCCCCTTTTATTGTGGCTGGGAGGGATTTCAAGCTTTTTGATTGCCTATTTTTTCCATGACCTGCTTTTTCCTAACATGGCTCCCGGATATCTAAGGATTTTCTTTAAATTTTTACGGTACACCCCCTGGTTGATCCTGGAAATTATCAAGGCCAATTTTCATCTGTTGTATATAGTTTTTCATCCCAGGTTAAATGATTTGATTGATCCCCATATAATAGATTTTAAAACCGATTTGACATCGGATATTGCCATTACAACCCTGGCAAATTCCATCACCCTGACACCGGGGACGATTACTGTAACCGCCGCCAGTGACGGGGTGTTTAGGGTTCATGCCATTGATAAGCCGTCTGCTGAAGCACTTCCTGGTACCATGCTTGAAAAGGTGGCAAATGTTTTTGGAGAAAAAATATGAATACGTTTTTTGTGTGTGTTGCAATTGGGCTCTGCCTGCTCATGTCTTTGCCCTTGTACCGCTGTTTGTTCGGTCCCACAGTTCTGGACCGGCTCATCGGTGTGAACGCCATCGGCAGTAAAACCGTTGTTCTTTTGCTGCTCATAGGCTTTTTATACGAACGGGTTGATATGTTCGTGGATATTGCGCTTGCCTATGCATTTCTGAACTTTGTTGCCGTCATTGCAGCATCACGGTATTTCCACAAGAGAAAAGGGTTGTACGAAGAATCATTTATGGATTGATCATACATTGGGAATTGTCATGAATATACTCGTAATTTTGTTTTTACTTCTGGGTTTTTTATTTTTTCTGGGCGGTGCCATAGGCATTTTACGGATGCCCGATTTTTACTCCAGGCTCCATCCGGCCGGAAAACTGGATACCCTGGGGATCTTTGGCATGGTCGCAGGGCTTGCTCTGTACAATCTTCATCATTTTTCCTTTGGGGCGCTCCTTTTGTCCATCAAAATGTTTATGATTGTATTTTTTGTGTTCCTTTCCAGTCCAACCGCTACCCATTCAATTGTTGACGCAGGTATGAGAGCCGGTTTGCGACCCTGGACCAAAAAGAAAGGAAAAAAATAAAGATGCTCTGGCCCATAGATTTAATTATATTGACCTTTGTGATATTTACCGCCATTGCCGCCATAACCGTCAGGGACCTTTTGGGAACCGCCATATTGTTTAGTGCATATTCATTTTTGATGTGTCTTTTATGGGCTGTCATGGGTGCTGTTGACGTGGCATTTACCGAAGCTTCGGTTGGTGCCGGGGTGAGCACGGTTTTCTTTGTTGCTGCTGTGTTCTCAACAAGCAGGAGGACAAAAGATTGAAATTATTAGGATTTATTATTGTTTGTCTTACCGGTGGACTCTTGTTGTATGGAACCTGTGAATTACCGGACTGGGGAGATCCCAACTCACCGGCATCCCTTCATCTCTCCAATTACTATATTGAGCATGCAATGGAAGAAACCCAGGCGCCCAACCTGGTAACAGCCGTTCTGGCCGATTATCGTGGATTTGACACCATGTTTGAAACAGCGGTGGTGTTCTGTGCCGGTCTTGCCTGTTTTCTCCTGCTCAGGGATTTTCGACCCAAAAAAGACCGTTATTACAGGCATGTCCCAACCGGTGTGGTGCTTCATTTCAAGGACAGTGCCAAACCGCTGAAGGCGGGAAATGAGTTTGAGGCCGTGGACAAGGACTGGGTTCCTTCCGACATAATTATCAAGACTGTCTGCCGGATACTTATTCCGTTTATTCAGATTTATGCCCTCTATGTGGTTGCCCATGGTGATTTTTCACCGGGTGGCGGATTCCAGGGCGGGGTTGTCTTTGGGTCAAGCTTCATCCTTTTGGCTATCTCCTATAATTTGAAAACCCTTATGAAAAGGATATCAGAAAAATTCTTGGGTATTTTTTCAGCTACAGGGGTTCTGATCTATGTGGGCATTGGTGCCATTGCCATGCTCATGGGCGGCAATTTTCTGGATTATTCAAAATTGGCTCCCCTGGTACCGGTTGATCCGGGTCATATCAGGGCCTTAGGGATGCTGGGGGTTGAAATCGGGGTTGGGATCGCCGTCACGGCGGTCATGGCAATCATTTATATTAATATCGTCTCCGAAGGCAGACACGATGAAGGATTATAGGTAGGAACATGACGGACTTGTTATCCCTGGTCGTGGCAAAATATAATTACTGGCTTTATATCATTTTAATGATGATAGGGCTCTATGCCATGATTGCAAAAAATAATCTGATTAAAAAACTGGTGGGTATGAATATTTTTCAGACCGCTATTATCCTGTTTTACGTTTCCATCGGTTATAAAACAGGTGCCACCATACCCATCATAGAAAATGCCCATGGGGGTGGCCATGGAGCAGAAGCTGCCATTATCCATGCGGCTGATTACATCAACCCTCTGCCCCATGTATTGATGCTCACGGCTATTGTTGTATCTGTGGCAACCTTTGGTGTGGCCATGGCGCTTTGTGTCAGGATTTACCAAAGGTACCAGACCCTGGAAGAAGATGAACTCAGAATGCGCTTATCGGAAAAATAGACTATGAACAATTATCCAGCAATACTTATTGTCGCACCCCTTCTAGGTGCTCTTTTTGCGGGTTTGGCAGTATGGATCGAAGAACGCCTGTCCTACCCCATTGCACTTATCTCACTTGGCATTTCAGCCTTTGCCTCCATCATGGTTTTATTGGAGGTCATTGCAAACGGCACCATTCAATACAGAATGGCGGGCTGGGCACCGCCCATGGGTATAGAATACCGCATTGATCTTCTAAATGCCATGGTATTGGTGTTGGTGTCGGCCATAGCCTTTCTTAATCTCATTGCAAGCTATAAAAATGTCTTGCAGGAAACCTCTGACAGAACAGGCTCCTTTTATGTGATCTACCTGTTGTTTGTTGTGGGCCTTCTCGGGGTAACGGCAACCGGCGACCTTTTCAATCTCTATGTTCTCATAGAGATCACCTCTTTGACAAGTTATGCCTCCATCGCATTGAGCGACAAGGACCGGGGGCCGCTGGCAGCTCTGAATTATGTATTTATCGGTGTTATCGGTGCCTCTTTTTATCTTCTTGGAGTGGGCTATCTCTATATTAAAACCGGTTCATTAAACATGGTGGATGTGGCCAATATTCTGTCAGGAATTCAAGGCTCCTCATCTGTATTGGTGGCATTTATCCTGTGTTTCATCGGTGTCTGGGTCAAGATGGCCCTTTTTCCCCTCCATGTATGGCTGCCCAATGCATACTCCTATGCACCGGTTGCCTTTAGCCGTGTTGTGGCGCCTCTGATGACCAAGGTTATGGTTTATGTGATGATCCGGTTGATGATCACGGTATTCGGGTTTGACTATATATTTGAGACACTCAACCTGGCCGATGCCGTTGTCTGGCTTGGTACCATTGCAATCATTGCCGGGGGAATCATTGCCCTGTCCCAGAAAAATCTTAAAAAAATGGTTACCTATATCATTGTCTGTGAGATTGGTTATATGGTGGGAGGGGCCTGGCTCGGCAATGAATTGGGAATGACCGGTGCCATCCTCCATATTGTAAATGATGCCCTGATGACCTTTGCCCTGTTTCTTGCTGTGGGCAATATTGTTTATAAAATAAAGGATGTTGATTTTCCAAAATTGCAGGGGCTGTTCGGCAAAATGCCATGGACCATGGCCGGATTTGTCCTGGCAGCCCTCAGTATTATCGGGGTTCCCCCAACCTGCGGATTTTTCAGTAAGTGGTATCTGCTTTTAGGGGCCTTTGAAGCAGGGGCTTACCATTTTGCCGCAGCCCTTATACTCTCAAGTCTTATTTGTGCGGTATTATTTTTCAGGGTATTTGAGATCTGCTTTTTTGAACCAGCACAGGACGGACACGGACATGATCCTGATCCTGATCCTGGAAATCATGGGACAGCCATTGACGAAGCTCCGGTGACTTCCCTTATCATACTGGGAATTGCCAGCCTGGCATTGATCGTGGTCGGTGTCTATTCCAGCACCATTGTCAATACTATCATCCTTCCGTTTTTAAGATGAGTCTAACTAAATAATATAAAAGGCAAAGCTATAAATGGACATCATTACATCAATTAAACCTCTCCTGGCAGTTCTGGTTTCCCTTCTTGTCATCCCGGTGCTGGTTTCTTCTTCAAACAAACCCAATGTAAGGGAATCCTGGATTTTTGTTGCAGGAACCATCAAGCTGCTGATTGTTCTTTCAATGCTTCCTGTCATCCTTGGGGGAAAACAGATAGGTCTGACCCTGTTTGAATTTGCACCCGGGGCAGCCATTGCTTTTAGGGTGGATGGACTGGGGATGCTTTTTGCAATTGTCTCTTCCAGCCTTTATATTATAACATCCGTTTATTCCATCGGATATATGAGAGGGCTTAAAGAACATGGTCAGACACGGTTTGTCTCCTTTTTTGCCCTGGCCATTTCCGCAACAATCGGTGTGGCATTCTCTGCCAACCTGCTCACCCTTTATCTTTTTTATGAAATTTTATCTTTGGCAACATATCCCCTTGTTACCCACCATCAGGATGAAAAATCAAAGGTTTCAGGCCGAAGATACCTAACCTTTATTTTAGGTACATCAATCGGCCTTGTTTTACCTGCCATGATTTATTGCTACCAGGTGACAGGAACCCTGGAATTCTCAACCGCCGGAATTTTTTCCGGTGAATTGTCCAAACCTGCAGCCACCGTATTACTCCTAATGTTTGTTTTCGGATTTGCAAAGGCAGGGATCATGCCGTTTCATACCTGGCTTCCAGCTGCAATGGTTGCCCCTACTCCGGTCAGTGCCCTATTGCATGCCGTGGCAGTTGTAAAGGTTGGTGTGTTTTCCATTGTCAGGGTGGTCACAGGTATTTTTGGTGTTGAGTTGCTGTCGGACTTTAATTTGGGAGTTGTGGTGATGAGCATAGCCTCTTTCACCATTCTTGTGGCCTCCTGTATTGCCCTTTCCCAGGATGAATTAAAAAGAAGGCTTGCCTATTCAACCATCAGTCAATTGTCCTATATTATTTTTGGTGTGGCGCTTTTGTCTCCCCAGGGTCTCTTAGGCGGGGTTATACACATTGGTATGCATGCCTTTGGCAAGATTACCCTGTTCTTTTGTGCAGGAGCCATTTATGTGGCTACGGGCAAGAAATATATCAGCCAGATGAGCGGTCTGGGTAGAAAAATGCCCTTTACATTTGCTGCATTTTTTATTGGGGCAATGGGCGTTATAGGGCTTCCGCCAACAGGTGGGTTCTATAGTAAATGGAATTTGATTTTAGGAACCCTTGAAGCCCAGCAGACAATCTTCATGGTTGTCTTGTTGGTGTCATCATTTCTTAATGCATTCTATTTTTTACCCATTGTATATAAAGGCTTTTTTGGTAAAAGCGAAGAAGAGGATGGCAACTCCAAGGTGAAAATCCAGGAAGCAAATCTTTGCCTGCTCATCCCTTTGATTATTACAGCATTTATTTCAATCGTTTTATTCTTTTATCCAACGGTTTTTGTTAACCTGATAAAGGTCGGTTTAGGCCTATAAAATTTAAGGAATAAAATTAAGGAACAATATGGGAATAAAAAAGAAAAAATTTAAAGGTGAAGAATTTGAAATCCTGGTCCATGATGAGGTCCCCGGATTCAAAACGGCATTTCACATCATTATCTGTGTGGCAGTAATTTATTTTATTTTTATTTTTTCACATGTGTAACCAGCTTTTTGATTAAAAATTCAAGGAGTTAAGGAAAATTCATGAAAAAAGAACTAACCATTTTTGATAACCCTAAAAATGTCAAACGGCTTCGCACAGGGTTTTTTGTGGCCCTGGTATTGGTATTGATTGCAGAAAGTTTTGTTGATATGCACGGCCAGTTTCCCGTTGATCATTTTTACGGGTTTTATGCTGTTTACGGGTTTATTTCCTATGTCCTGTTGATATTTGTTGCCAAGGCCATAAGAAAAATCATCATGCGCAAAGAGGATTATTATGATCAATAACATGCTACCCCCTGCATTGGTACTTATACTAGGGGCTGTTTTGATACCCTTTTTAAGGGGTAAGACAAAAGCCGTATATATGCTGGCCTTACCCGTTGTGGTGTTTATCATCCTGTTAAACCTTTCTTTGGGCAACACCTGGGTTGTAGAATTCTGGGGGTATGAGCTTATCATGGGACGGGTGGACAAGCTGTCCCTGATATTTGCCTATGTGTTTACCATAATGGCTTTTTTAGGTATATTATTTGCCTTACAGGTGAAAGACAACCTCCAGCATGTGTCAGCGTTGATTTATGTCGGTTCAACCTTGGGTGTTGTTCTGGCAGGAGATTTTTTATCCCTGTATATTTTTTGGGAAATCATGGCTGTCAGTTCTACCTTTCTGATCATCGCATCCAGGACACAAGAATCAAGGGAAGCAGGGTTTAGGTATATTCTGATTCATTTGATAGGCGGTCTTTTCCTCTTGGCCGGGATTGTTCTTTACATCCAGAAAACAGGAACCATTGCCTTTGATTACATAGGTCTTGGCGGGATTGAATCATACTTGATTTTTATCGGTATTGCTTTGAATGCCGCTGCAATTCCGTTTCATGCATGGCTGCCCGATGCTTATCCCAACGGAACACCG
>DAOWDR010000606.1 GCA_030638935.1 Desulfobacteraceae bacterium
AGAAAGCCCTTCTGTTACGCCATTCAGGATATTGGCAATACATAATTTTTTATAGGAAACATCATTCATTGTTATATAAACCGATTGTTTTATTTAATTCATGGTCTGTTGATACCCTTGTTCCACGCACTTTGGCAAGTTTTTTTTTAGGGATTTAATTGTCTAAGTATTGTAAAATAGCACAAGGATTGCTATTGAAACAAAAAAAACTTTAAGAGGTTAAATAAAAAATGAACAAATCCTTCACCAGTTTATGTATAATTACAATACTGTTATTATCCATCCCCGCCTATTCCCAGGCCAGGACCGGCTATGTTTCCGATATGCTGATTTTAACGTTCAGACAAGGTCCCGGCACCTCTTTTTCAGTAATGCAGACCCTGAAATCTAATACCCCTTTAACTATTTTGGAAGAAGACAAAGGATATTATAAAGTTGAGCTTACATCCGGAACCATTGGCTGGGTTGACAAGCAGTTTATTGTGTTTGAAACACCTAAAACCCAAATTATCGAAAATTTAAATCAAGAAAAAGCAAGCTTGGAAACCAGGGTAGAAACCCTTTCCAACACCCTTGACCAGCTAAAGGCACAACTTGCGACCCAGGAATCCGATCAGGGAGAAAAAACCGCCGCTCTAAATGAGAGCCTTAAAAAGGCAGTGGATAAAAATATAACCCTTTCAACCCAGTTAAAGGAAAACCAGGCCAATTACAGCACTCTTAAGGCTCAATCCCAAAATGTTCTGGAGGTTGTTGAAAAAAATAAGGTTATTGAAGAAAAAAATATTCTTCTGGCCAATTCCCTTGCTCAATTGGAAAAAGAGACCAGCCATCTGTTCAGGACCGGAATGATTAAATGGTTTCTGGCAGGGGTCGGAGTCCTTTTACTTGGATGGATTATCGGCCAGAGCGTTTCTTCAAAAAAAAGAAGGAGCAGTTCTCTGCTGGGCTAAGAACAGCCTTCCCCTTTTTTTATCCGTCAAAAAAAATGGAATGTAAGGCCTGGATTGTTTTGTCCAGGCTTTTTTCCTGTACCAAAAAATACAATGCCGCATTGGATGTTCCAAAGGAAATCATCTCAATATTAACATTTGCATTGGAAACAGCTGTAAAACATTTGGCGGCAATACCCCGGTTTCGGTGAAGACCTTCCCCCACAATGCTCACAAGAGCCACATCTGCAATAACAGCTGATTTCCTATAGGGTGAAGGCTTGATTTTCTCAATGCTTTTGTGTCCCTTTTCAATATCCTTTCTGGACAATAACAGACTGATACAGGTCTGGGAGGTGACAACGGATTTGATATTAATACCGGCCTTGGCAAGACTTTCCGTGATCTGGGATAAAATTCCATACCGGGCTCCCACCCCGGAGGCATGTATTTTCAACACTGCCACGTCACTTGTATAGGATACACTTTTCACAATATTAGGGGCGGTAATACCATTTTGGGTAATCAGGCTCCCCCGGGCATCCGGGTTATAGGTATTTTTAATGGCAATATTGATATTGGCGCTTCGCACCGGTTCAACCGTCCTGGGATGTAGGATGCCGGCCCCGGTATAGGAAAGTTCAGCTGCCTCTTCATAGGTAAGCTCAGGAATCAGTTTGCAATGGGGGATATTGTCAGGATCTGCCGTCATAAAACCCTGGGTATCCTTCCATATCTCAAGCACACTCGCCCCGGCGGCAGCAGCCACAACTGCTGCGGAATAATCAGAACCGCCTCTGCCGAATGTAGTAACATCTCCTTTAGCACTGACACCGTAGAATCCTGGAACAAACAAGATTTTTTCAGGCCCCATATTTACAGCCATCCAGGCCCCAAGATTTTGCCGGGTTTTGTCCATAACAACCGATGCGTCCATGAATTTGCCGTCGGAAATGATCCCTAGCTCTTCGGGCAGAACAAAGCTTGCATCAATCCCCCTTGCTGCAAGTGTTTTTGAAAGGATAATCGCCGAGATCCTTTCCCCAAAGGTGGCTATCATATCCTGCATTCTGGGGGTAGCTTCCCTGGTGAAATTGATCCCATAATAATATCGTTCCAGCTTTTTATAAACATCGCTTAAGCATTTGGACAATTGTTTTTTAGGGGTCTCTTCCCGGATCAGTATTTTTATGATCTGGTTGTGACGGGTTCTCAGGCCATTTATAATCAAAGGGATATTGGCTTCTGATTCAAGGGCTTTTTCAATGCCTGAAATAAGGATGTCAGTTACCCCGTAAAAAGCGGAAAGGACAAATATATCCCCTTTTCCCCTTTTGGCAATCAATTCAACAATAGCTTTTGCAGCCTGGCCGTCTTTAAGACAGCCGCCGCCGATTTTAATAACTTTCATGGGCGGCAACCTATCATAAAAACCATGGCAGATTCAAGGGGGTTTCTCCCAGGGGAAAGTGCTGCACCCAAATATTTTACAAAAAATCTAATTCAAACGGGTAAACAATGTTTATTTATTTTCATTTTTTCCTTGACAGAAACTAGGTTTTCTTTTTATCAAGATCACGAAGTATCTCTTTCAATCATAAATAGCAGCAAAGGAGATGATCTTGGCTGATCAAAGCATTTATTCAAAAAAAACATGGCTGGATTCCTATGAACAGGGTATTAGGGAAAATGTTGAATTCAAAGACATTTTAATCCCCCAGTACCTTGAAGAATCCACGAAAAATTTCCCTGATAGCCCGGCCCTGATTTTCCAGGGGTACACCCAGACCTTCACGGAATTTAATGAAATGGTGGCAAGGTTTGCAGCCGCACTTAAAAATTTTGGGATAAAAAAAGGAGACAGTGTTGCCATACTGCTTCCCAATGTGATCCCCTGTGCTGTGGCATATTATGCAACCCTGAAAATCGGCGGGATTGTCGTACTCAACAACCCGCTCTATTCAGACAGGGAGCTTGAGCACCAGTTCACAGACTCAAACTCAACCTTTTTGATCACCCTGGATCTCTTGGCCAACCGCATGGTGAAACTTCGGGAAAAAACCAATATCAAGACCATTGTCTATACATCCATTGGCGATTATCTCCCCTTTGTCAAACGATTGCTATTCCCCTTGGTTGCTAAAAAAAAGGGGTTGGCAGCCGATGTAACGCCTGCAAAAGATCTGTATAAATTCAAAGATCTAATTGCCAAACATGAGCCGGATTACACCCAGGCCGATGTTGGGATGGATGATGTGGCCATGTACCAGTACACCGGTGGCACCACAGGCGTATCCAAAGGGGTGATGCTCACCCACAAAAACATTTCCTACCAGATTCAACAGATAGAGGCCTGGTTCCCCGGATTTGACAAAGGGGCAGAGGTCATGCTGGGCGCCCTTCCCATTTTCCACGTATTTGGGATGTCCGTGTCCATGAATTTTGCCATCCGCATGGGCTGGGCAAATGTTCTGGTTCCCAAACCCCAGCCCGAACCCCTGCTGGAAGCCATCAGTAAATTCAAGGTCACCTTTGCTCCCCTGGTCCCCACCATGTATATCGGGATGCTTGACCACCCGGATATGGAACACACCGACCTGACCTCTGTCAAGGGGTGTTTTTCCGGCAGCGCCCCTCTTCCCATAGATGTAATCAATAATTTTCAGGAAAAAACAGGGTCCATTATTGTGGAAGGATTCGGGCTCACCGAATCAACCCCTGTCACCCACATCAATCCCTTTAACGGCAAAAGGAAACAGGGCAGTATCGGTATCCCCATTCCCGATACAGAATGTAAAATTGTGGATTTAAATGATGATACCAAAGAGATGCCCGTAGGAGAGCCCGGCGAACTGCTCATGCGAGGTCCCCAGATCATGAAGGGATATCTGGACAAACCCGAAGAAACAAAGAAAACAATGACCGGGGACGGATTCCTTCGTACAGGGGATGTGGCAACAATGGATGAAGACGGATACTTTTATATTGTTGACCGGATCAAGGATATGATCCTTTCCGGGGGATTCAATGTCTACCCAAGGGATATTGATGAAGTTTTGTTCGAGCACCCGAAAATCCTGGAAGCCTGCTCCATCGGCATCCCCCATCCCAAACGGGGGGAAGCGGTCAAAGCCTTTGTCATTCTTAAAGAAGGCCAGGAAATGACTGAAAAAGAAGTCATTGACTATTGCGATACAAAGCTTGCCAAGTATAAATTGCCCGTGGAAGTGGAATTTCGGCATGAACTGCCCAAATCCAATGTGGGCAAAATTTTACGAAAAGATTTACGGGCCCAGGAAGAGGCTAAATAACCTAAATACCCATTGCCTTTGCAATGGCTAAAACAAGTTTTTCAGGATGGATCGGTTTTGTTAAAAACTGATCCATTCCTGCTTTCAGGCACTCTCTTTCATCTTCCTCCATGGCAAGGGCAGTCAAGGCAATAATGGGAATTTTCTTTTGCCGGATATAAGAGTTTTTATCCCGGATGATCCTGCAGGTTTCAAGCCCGTCTAATTTCGGCATCTGTATATCCAGAAAAAGCATGTCGTATTCCCTGCCCTTAAGTTTTTCCAATACAGCCTCCCCGTCATTGACAATATCTGCCTTAAGGTTCATCTTACCCAGAATCAAGCCTATAACCTTCTGATTGATGGGGTTATCTTCAGCCAGAAGAATCTTAAGATCCATTTTTGACAATTGATCAATAAGGAGTTTGATATTTTCTTTTGCCTTTACTTTTATATTTTCTTGGGCCTCATCAAGCATTAGTTCATGGGTGACAGTAGATTGTTTTTTAATTTTGAGTATCACCTTGAAAACCGCACCCTGGGTCGTTTTATTCCAGACATCAATGGATCCGTCCATCATCTGGGCCAATTGTTTTGAAATGGCAAGTCCCAGCCCTGTTCCTCCAAATTTTCTTGTGGTGGACATATCCTGCTGGGAAAACTTATCAAATAAATGGGCTTTAAAGGAGGATTTAACCCCGGGACCTGTATCTTCCACTTCAAATGCCAACAGCACATGGGTTTCCAGATCTTTTTCAAGGTAGGCACGAACTTTCACAAACCCCTTTTCCGTAAATTTTAATGCATTGCCGGTAAGGTTTATCAAAATTTGTTTAATCCGGGTTTCATCACCCGCCAAAAACAAAGGCACCCCAGGTCCAACCTCAGTGGTAAGGGCCAGTTTTTGCTCTTTGGCCCTGAGCTTGAACAGGGATATTATTTCATTCAACAAAATTTTAACGGAAAAACTGCGGGTTTCAAATTTGAGCTGACCTGCCTCGATTTTACTCAAATCCAGAATATCATTGATTAGGGCCAACAGAGTATTGGCCGAGGAATTAATGATGGATACAAACTCCTGCTGTTTTTCGGTAAGAACTTCGTCCAGAAGAAGGCTGGACATGCCAATGATTCCGTTCATGGGGGTACGGATTTCATGGCTCATATTTGCAAGAAATTGACTTTTCAATAAATTTGCCCGGGACAATTCCCGGGTTCGTTCCATGATTTTTTTTTCCAAATTTTTGTTCAGGTCCCGCAGTTCCTTTTCTGCCTCTTTTCTTTTTGTCAATTCCCTATCCAATTGCCTTGACATCTGATAGGTCCGAAGGGTGGTTGTCACAAGGCTGACTAACTTTTGGGCCGTGACCTCGGTTTTTGAAAAATAGGAATTGATCTTGTATTTGGAAATTACCTCATTTTCAGGAGCAAACCCGGGCTGACCGGTTCGGATGACAATCTGGACCAAGTTGTTCTTCAGCACTTCCCTGACGTGGTGAACAAAATTGAGCCCAGAATCTTCCGTTTCCATAACCACATCCACCAGCATAAGTGCGGTTTCAGGATGACGGGCCAAACAGGATTTTGCCTCTTTGGCGGAATAGGCGTTTAGAAACCTTATTCCCCGGCCCTCAAATACAAAATCCTTTAAGGCGATGCAGGTAATATCGTGAACCGATTTTTCATCATCAATGACCATGACCTTCCAGGGCCGCTTGGGGTCCTTTCCAGCCAAAGGATCTGTTTCATCAACAAATGTGAGTAAATTATCGTCCATATACAATTTTAATTAAAGATTCGGATAATTGCGACTTGATCTATTGCTTGGTTAATAATATCCTAGGAATTTAAAATTTTCAAGAATTCAAAAAGAAAACTCAAGGAGCATAGATGACTATAAATCATATCAAACAAACCATGTTGTTTCAAAATAAGGATTTTATTGTTCATAACATCCAATTGCTTGAAGAAAAGGGGTTATCAAAGATCAGTTCCCTGCCTTTTGCAGCAAGGGTGCTGGTTGAGAATCTTGCAAGAAATATGGGGGACACCATCCTTTGGGAAGATGTTGTGAATGCAGCCAAATTTTATGAAACTTGTTCCACTACCTCAAATCTTATCGCCTTTTATCCGGCCCGGGTTCTGATGCAGGATTTTACCGGAGTACCGGCTGTTGTTGACTTTGCTGCCATGCGGGATGCGGCTCATGAAGCTGGCCTGGATCCTAAGGATATAAACCCTTTGGTTCCGGTGGATCTTGTCATTGACCATTCCATCCAGGTGGATCATTTTAAGGAAAAAAATGCCTTTTTCCTTAATGCGAAAAAAGAATATGAGAGAAATGCGGAACGGTACAAATTATTGAAATGGGCACAAAAAAGCTTTGACAATTTCAGGGTGGTGCCCCCGGAATCAGGTATCTGCCACCAGATCAATCTTGAGTACCTGGCAACCGTGGTGACTACAAAACAGACTGCCGAAGGAACCCTGGCCTTTCCCGACACCCTGGTGGGAACCGATTCCCACACCACCATGATCAATGCCTTGGGAGTACTTGGCTGGGGTGTGGGAGGGATTGAAGCTGAAGCTGTCATGCTGGGACAACCCTATTATATGAACCTGCCCGAAATCATAGGTGTTAATTTTGTTGGGAAACCCAAAAAACAGATTACCTCCACGGATATTGCCCTGTATGTGACAAATATTCTACGAAAAGAAAATGTGGTTGAAAAAATTATAGAGTATACAGGTCCCGGCCTGAAAAATCTCACCCTCACCGACAGGGCCACCATTTCCAACATGTCCCCGGAATATGGCGCCACATCAGGTTTTTTTCCCGTTGATAACCAGACCCTTGATTATCTGGTCAAAACCAATCGGTCGGATACAGCCGCACTGGTGGAAGCCTATTGCAAAACCTGCGGTCTCTTCAACGCCCATGACAACCTGCCCGTTTTTTCAAAAATCATTGATGTGGACCTGTCTGCCATGGAAACATCCATTGCCGGCCCATCAAGACCACAGGACAGGATACCCCTGTCCAGGGTAAAAGAAAAAACCACAGCCATTTATGATCTTGGCAACCGCAAAGAGGTTCAGATCGCCCCAAAAGGTAAGGAAAAACAGACACCGGCACTGACAAACGGAAGTGTGGTCATTGCCGCCATCACCTCCTGTACCAACACCTCAAATCCCTATACCATGATTGGTGCAGGGCTTGTGGCAAAAAAAGCGGTTGAAAAAGGCCTTGCCATTCCCTGGTATGTGAAAACCTCACTCTCCCCCGGCTCCAGGGTAGTCCTTGACTATCTCAATGGATCCGGACTCATGGAATACTTTGAAGCCTTAAAATTTAACAATACCGGATTCGGGTGCATGACCTGTATCGGCAACAGCGGTCCTTTGGATCCCTTTATTGAAGAAGCCATTAAAACCAATGGGTTGGATGTTACCTCGGTATTGTCGGGGAACAGAAATTTTGAAGCCAGAATCCACCAGGAGGTAAAGGGTAATTTTCTCATGTCTCCGCTTTTGGTGGTAATCTATGCCATTGCAGGCAGAATAGATATTGATTTTAACACAGAACCCCTGGGATTTGCCAAGGACAACACCCCTGTCTTTATGAAGGATATCTGGCCGGATTCCCAGGAGATAAATCTATTTGTTGAAACCCATGTCCGGAAACAATTTTTCAAAGACCAATATGCCAATATTTTCAAAGGAGACAAACTCTGGCAGGATCTGGAAGTTACAGAAACCACAACATTCAACTTTGATGAAGATTCCACATATATTCGCAAGCCTCCCTTTTTCAAAGATTTTTCCCAAACAGTCCCTGAACTAACGGATCTGAAAGAAGCCAAGGCACTACTGGTGCTGGGCGATTCAGTGACCACGGATCATATCTCCCCTGCCGGGGCAATTCCAGTGGAGTATCCGGCAGGCAAATACCTGACGGACAATAATGTAAAACCCTGGGAATTTAATTCCTACGGCTCCAGAAGGGGAAACCACGAGGTAATGATGAGGGGCACATTTGCCAATATCCGGATTAAAAACTATCTGGCAAGCAAAGCCGGCGGCTTCACAGTCAAATTTCCTGAACAAGAAGAGGGCTATGTATTTGATGCCGCCCAAAAATACCAGGCCCAGAATACCGATCTATTGGTCTTTGGCGGCAAAGAGTACGGCACAGGCTCCTCACGGGACTGGGCAGCCAAGGGCACCTGTCTCCTGGGAGCCAGGGTTGTCATTGCCGAATCCTTTGAAAGGATCCACCGTTCCAACCTTGTGGGTATGGGGGTCTTGCCCCTGGTTTTCAAGGAGGGTGAGTCCTTTGAAAAGTTAGGTCTTGCCGGGGATGAAACCTTTGAAATAAATGGAATAAACGACATCCAGCCCAAGGGTTTTTTGACGGTGACGGCAATCAAGGACGGTAAAGAAAAATCCTTCCAGGTCATTGTAAAACTCAATACAGATATTGAAATAGACTATATTAAAAACAAAGGGATATTGCACTATGTTCTTAGAAATATGATCTCTGCTTAATTATAATTTTGTTCCATATAATGAAACAGCATTGTTCATGATAAATCAATTTCAACGAATGAAAATAATTCATTACCATTCGCTTAATTAAATTATTCTGGTATAATACAAATCGCTGTTTTTTGTAAGTTTAAATTAGGTTTAAAATAAAAATTAGGGGAAATCTGCAGTCATGGAAATTAATCAATACGAATTTGAGTATGGCGAGTACGGCGAAACAACCGGTGTCAAAATCAATTTAAGAGGATTTGACATTCTTCGATATAGCAACATCAGTAAAGGGACCGCCTTTACCGTTAAAGAAAGACGCAAACTCAAACTTAGCGGTTATTTACCTCCCCGGGTCAAAACCCTGGAAGACCAGGTCAAATCAAGTCTTGCTATTATTGAACAAAAAGAAAGCGATATTGAAAAATTCATTTACATCAGAAGTCTCTATGACAGGAATGTGGTCCTTGCCCATGCCGTTATTGCCAGCGATGTAACCAAGTTTTTGCCCATTATCTATACCCCCACAGTCGGCCTTGCCTGCCAGCGGTATTCTTCCATGTTCAGAAATGCCAACGGCATTCATTTATATCCGGGCAACATAGACTTTGCCGAGTTTATCCTAAGAAATTACACGGACAAGGATATAGTAATAGCAGTTGTAACAGACAACCAGGGGATACTTGGCATCGGAGACCAGGGTGCCGGCGGGATTCCCATCTGCCTTGGAAAACTCATGCTCTATACCCAGGGAGCAGGGCTCGCCCCCTGGCATTGCCTGCCCATCTCCCTTGACGTGGGAACCGACAACCAGGAATTGCTGGATGATCCCAACTACCTTGGCTGGCGGCATAAACGGCTCCGGGGTGACGAATATTATGAATTCATTGAAAAATTTGTGACAGCCTTTAAAAAACGTTTTCCCAAAGCCCTTTGCCAGTGGGAAGATTTTTCAAAACAAACTGCCTTTACTGTCCGGGATAAATATCTAAAGGAGGTGATCTCCTTTAATGATGATATACAGGGAACAGGGGCCGTTGCCCTGGCCGGTATCCTTGCCGCCATGAAGGTGAAAAAGGAAAAAATGACGGATCAGGTCTATCTGGTCCATGGCGCCGGTGCCGGTGGTATAGGCATTGCCGAGCAGATCGAGACCGAGCTCATGGAACAGGGAATGAGCGAAGCCGATGCCATTGCCAGAATCTTCACCCTGGATTCCAAGGGAGTTGTCACCTCGGACCGGGATCTGGAACCCTATAAGAAAAAATTTGCCAAAGATCCCTCAACTCTGTCATGGCTTGCTACCCCGGAAGACAACACCCTTTTGAATGTAATTAAAAATGAAAAAGTAACAGTTCTCATCGGTACGTCCGGACAGCCCGGATGCTTTACCAGGGAAGTTGTGGATGCCGTGGGGCAAAACACAGACCGGCCGGCTATCCTGCCCCTGAGTAATCCCACCACAAAAACAGAGGCCCTGCCCAAGGATATCTATGAATGGACCAATGGGAAAGCCCTTGTGGCAACAGGATCTCCCTTTGATCCCGTTGAACACAACGGCAAAGCCTATCGCATCGGCCAGATGAACAATGCCTTTATATTTCCTGGAGTAGGCTTGGGAATCATTGCTTCCGGCGCATCCGAGGTACTGCCGGTTTTCTTTTCAGCTGCTGCCCATGCCATGGCGGGTTTTATCAGTGAAGAAGATATCGAAAACGGTATCCTGTGTCCTCCCCTGGATCAGCTGAAGGAAGTATCCCTTGAAGTTGCAAAAAGTGTGGGCGCAGAGGCCATTAAAGCCAATGTCACTGGAAACGATTGTGTTGTTTCCTCATTCAAGCACAACAATGATCCGGAAAGGCTCAATACATTAATTGAAAACATGCGCTGGAATCCCAAGTATAATTAAGGGAACCCCAAAAGCTATAAATCACGACCCCGGCCATTTGATAAATCTTCCAAATGGCCGGGGTTGTCTTTGATAACCAATACAGGTCATTCATTTTTATAGTTCAAACCCAACTATCGATTTATAATAGGCCTTACCACCGGAGTTATTAATCGAGTTCGGGAACTAACCTGGACACTTACAATATCAGGCCTGCTCACATTTCCCCTGTCATCAAATACACGCAATTGAAAACGATAGGTACCAATTTTTAATCCATCGATCTGGAGAGATGGCGTCCTATTTATCAAGGGTTTATTATATTCGAGTATCACGATTTAGTCCAATAGGGTCCACTCATACCTTACAAGACGGCCTGGCGCCACATCGCTGGAACGTTTACCGTTCAGATAAAAGCTCTGGCCTGGCTGCACCAACTTGGGAGCATCAAGCACGGCTGTGGGCAATATGGTGTCTCTTACAATTACTTCAACCACATCGGGTAAGCTTGGGTTTCCTGCATCATCTTCGACAATTAATTGAAATGAGTGCCGCCCGGGTGTAAGAGTTGGGCTTTCCGGATTTTGGGTAACCTCAATTGCCGCTTCCTCTGTTGTTATTGTTTCTCCAGGTTTAAATTCTGCCATTTTTTTCTCCTGTTAATCAAATAAAGACCACCGATAACGAACGACACTACGCCCTTGAAATGCCATTGAATCGGATCCATCCAAATTAAAACTTTCACAGTATTCCGCATTTATGTCCATACCTGCATCGGCAACCGGGGCCAGCAAAGGATTTATTTGCTGGTCCAGCCGCCAAAGTTTTGCACAAAGGGTCAATTGCTCATCGGATATATTAAATAAACGTATGATGCTGGTGTCATGTAACTCATAGTAAAAATCAACTCCGTTTCCCTTGCTGGAAATAATGCTGCCCGGCAATCTTTTTTGCAGCTGCACTAAAAATATATTTGAACCCAGGCCGTGTGAAAGGTTGACATCACTCCGGGCCTCCAAAGATATCCAGCCGGAATCAAAATCAGGTGTAATTGCAGAAACAACAGGATCACCATCGTAGCGCCATAACCCTTGATCATCTTCAAAAAACTGACCGCTATGGGTTGAATGAATCGGCGGTATATACCATTCTCCTTTTTGAATAATATCATAACCGCCGTCCCTGGGTCTGATTTGTGCCAGGGTAACTTCCTTATTTATTTCCATATCGTTTTCACCATAGAAAACAAATTGATAATTATTTTCAATTCTAAGGGGTTGTCCATTATTTTCCTGGGTCACCTTTGGTACATATTTAACATGGAGAAACAAAGAGTCATCTGCCAGGGATAAGGGTAGTATTGCCGATGCCGGATGGATAACAGGTCTTGAAAATTGATCAAAGGCCAATCCTTTTCCAACACTGATATTTTTATTGTCAACGGCATTGACACGAAACCCCCAAATCACCCCCTTTTTCCCCAGCACAGCGTTTAAACATTGTTGATTCTGCAATAAATTTTCCTGCAAAAACTCCAGGTCTTCGCTCCGTACACGCTGGCCGTCATAAAAGAGTATTTTTGCTTGTTGGTTCATTGGGTATCCATTCTCTATAAAATCATCTGGTAACGGGCGATAACATTTTGAAATGTGATGCTGCCCGATGCATGGGCAATAATTTGTAAATTAAGGTCCACACTATTATTTTCCGGCGACACTACAGGTCCATTACTTTCACCTGTTTCAGCATCAAAGTAGGAAAATGTTAGCTGGTTAACCTTTTCCGGAAGATCTGATTCCAAGGTTGTATTGCCTATAGTTAAAGAAACCGCCCGGGCATTTTCACCGGGTGCGGGTTTCCTGTATTGTCGAAATGAAACCGATAGATCACCCTTATTATAAGGAAATTTTTTATAACCGGCACTATTGCGATCAAACAAGACCGACCTTTCTTTTGAATCACCATCAAGAACCACGGACAGCCTACCTAATTTTGATTTCATCACAAACCACATCTCTTTTC
>DAOWDR010000662.1 GCA_030638935.1 Desulfobacteraceae bacterium
AACTTTAACTGGACATGAAAAAAATATTTCAACTGAAGTATTCGTCCACGGCTCATACTGTATAGCTTTTTCAGGCATTTGTTATATAAGTTCTGTTCACGGAGGAAATTCGGGGAATCGCGGCAGGTGCAGCCAGCCATGCAGGGACAGATATTTAACCACTCTTGAAGGTAAAAACTTCCCCTTTAATCTCAAAGACAATTCAGCATATTTTGATCTAAAGCAACTATATGATGCAGGGGTTGCCTCACTAAAAATTGAAGGAAGAATAAAGAAGTTTGATTACGTATATACCGTGGTCAACTGCTGGAGAAAACAACTGGATGGTTTTTATAATCAAAACAGATTAAATAATGACAACAGCGATCTTTATAAGGTTTTTAACCGGGATTTTTCAAATGGCTATTTAAGGGGAGATATTAATAAAAATATGTTTATTGATAATCCCCGGGATAATTCAATTAAACAATTTGCCGGAATTAATAATAATTCTAAAAATATAAAACTGGTAAAGGACAAAATAGAATATTATGAAGAAAAAGAAGAAATCATAACAAATGTCAGAAATAAAATTAATCAGGTAAGTATCGCTAAAAACCCTTTATTAATAAGCATTTCAGGGAAACAGGACACTCCTTTAAAAATATCTGTAAAAAGTTGCGACAATTCATTTTCTGTTTTTTCCAAAATTAATCTGACCCGAAAAAACAGGGAAAGTAGCGCCAAGGGCCTGACTTACAATTTTTTATTAGAAAGACTTAAGCCCTTAAATGAACAATATTTCATTAAGCACCTGGAACTGGAAAATCTTCAAAAAGATCTTTTCATGTCTTTTAAAGAGTTTACTTCATTAAAAAAACAAATTTTATCCTCTCTAAACGGTTTAAGCCGGATTGTTGACCCCATTGAAGTTCCTTTCCTAAAAAAAGAAAAAAAAGAAAAACAACCTGTTCTTTCTGTATTAATCTCCTCCCAAAAAGATCTTCACCTTTGTGATAAAACATCAGCAGATATTTTTTTTCAGCTTCCCAATTGTTTTGAAAATGAAGTTTCTGAGCTGACAGATATTTTTTTGAAAAATAAAAAATTAATTCCCTGGTTCCCATCTGTATTAATGGGAGAAAATTATACCGGTGCAATTAAATTTCTTAACCTTGTGAAACCAAAACTTATTGTGACAAACAATACCGGAATAGCCTATGAAGCCTATAAAAAAGGAATTCCGTGGATAGCAGGGCCCTATCTTAATATTGTTAACTCCTTTAGCCTTTTATGTTTAAAAGAAAATTTTAATTGTTATGGCTCGTTTATTTCAAATGAAATTAGCAAATATCAGATAAAAAGTATTATTCATCCTGAAAATTTCAAATTATATTATAGTATCTATCATCCTATTTTGCTTCTAACCAGCAGACAATGTTTACTTCGCCAGGTTGTCGGATGCGAAAAAAAATCAATTGATGAAGAATGTATTCAAAGGTGTAATAAATCGTCATCAATTACAAATTTAAAAAAGGTTCCTCTTTTTATTGAAAAAACAAGGGGGAACTATCCTAGCATCTATAATAATATTAATTTTCTGAACACGGAAATTCCCGGGGATTTGCCGGATATTTTTTCCAGCTTTTTCATCGATTTAAGGGATATAAAAACCGAAACGAAATTAGAGACGGATAAAGCCGGAATAATTAAGCTTTTTGAAAATTTTCTAAACGGAAATCCTGATTCAAAAAAAGAACTCAGCCAAATTATTCACCCCGTAACCAATGCCCAATATAAAAAAGGAATTTAAGACCTCACCTCTCTCCACTGCCTCTGCTATAACCACCCCATGAAATTAGTTCGCAACTATTGTGGGGAAGGTGTTAATGGTTCCTATAATATAAAAAATTTCCCCAAGGTTATTCTTGCTTCCGGGAATGAAAAATACGGGGAGCCATCTATATGTGGTTGGATATTTTTAAATAAAATGAGGGATAGTCCTGGTGATTTTTTGAATCCTAAAATGCCATGATTATAGCCAGAGTTTCCTGGGTTTTTTACTCAAGAGCTTTATTGGCGTGGATGCCATTGATCTGGTTAAAATACCCTTTGGTCTGGATCTGCCTGTGGGTGCCAGGCACGGGGCAGGCCTGGTTGTCCTGGATGAAGGGGTGAAGATGCTGCAGATCCCCTTGTGGCGCAGTTATTTTGCCGGCTGCATCCTCCTTGGAATTGCTCCATGCACAGCCATGGTTCTGGTCTGGGGATACCTTTCCCGGGGAAATGACGGACTGACTTTGGTCATGGTGGCCATCAATTCCCTGACCATGCTTGTTTTATATGGATTGCTGGGCGGTTTTTTACTGGGTGTGGGAAAACTTCCCATTCCCTGGCAGGCATTGCTTCTTTCCGTTGCCATCTATGTTGCACTTCCCCTTGGAGCAGGTTATTTGTCCAGACTGTGGATTATCAATACCAAGGGTGAAGACTGGTTTAAGGAAAAATTCTTACATGTATTGACACCGGTTACCATTTCTGCCCTTCTTCTGACTCTAATCCTTTTGTTCAGCTTTAAAGGGGAGGTGATTACTTCCAATCCCTTAACAATAGTCTGGATCGCAATCCCTCTATTTATACAGACAATTTTTATTTTTACCCTGGGCTATGGTGTTGCAAAAATATTAAAATTAAAATATGAAGATGCCGCTCCTGCAGCCCTGATCGGGGCATCCAACCATTTTGAGGTTGCCATTGCCACCTCAGTGATGCTTTTCGGGCTTTCATCGGGAGCAGCATTGGCAACAGTTGTTGGTGTCTTGATAGAAGTCCCTTTAATGCTGATGCTGGTCAGTGTCTGTAAGCGGACTTCTTTCTGGTTTGACAGATAGAACCAATGGAAGCTATTGTTTTCAGGTTCAGGATTTTATCAGCCCTTTTTTTTTGAGAAGGGGAGCTGGGTCTACAATGTGCCGGGGAAACCATTTCTTCTGATCTTTCGCACCCAGGGCCACTGAAAGCAATTCGGAAAAATGGAGTACTGGGATGGAGTTTTCAAGGCTGCATCGGATTTCAAGGTTTAAATGGCACATGGAACAAGCAGTCACAAGGCATTCGGCTCCTGCTTCCATTGCCTTGGATATGATTTCATCCACAACCTTTTGGGCAACCCTGGGTTTTGCAACGGAAAGATATGTACCGCAACATCGTGTTCCATATCCAAAATAGACTGGGTCGGCACCAAGCCTTTTAAGGGTTTGCTCCATGATCCCATAATAATTTTTTTCAAATCTTAAATCCGGGGGCATGGAGAGCATACAGCCATAATAGGGCGCAACTTTCAAATTTTTTAATTTTTCTTTGGGGTGGTCAATATATTTTTCTAGGCGAACCTTGTTAAGAATCTCAAAAAAATGAATAATTTCAAGGTCTTCATCAAAGGGTTTTTCCCATAATTTTTCATATTCCAGCTTCAGGGTTTCATTATTTTTAATTTTCAAATACATGGATTTTATTCTGATCATGCAGCTTGGACATGCAATCATTAATGGAATCCCCTTTGGTGCAAGGGCAATATTTCTCATGGGAAGTTTTTTGGCCGCCTCAAGATCAACACTGTGGGCAGATGATGATCCGCAGCAGTTCCAGTCTTCAAGCTCTGTAAGCTCTATATTGACACTATCGCAGAATTTCAACAGGGACATGGTCTTTTCATGGCCAGATGCTTTGAGGGAGCACCCTGGAAAGAAGGAGAATTGCAATCTTTTTTTCCAGTTGTTATTTTTATTTTTCACTGAAGATTTTCTCAATAGCTTTTTTATCCTGGATTTTTGAAGGTGTTAAATCCAATTTTCTTTTTTGCAACATTTTCAGACCAACCCCCATATCGCTGAGAAGGTCCATTTTACTGAATTTATATCGCAGCATGATTTCAAGTTTATGGGTTCTGCCGTATTTTTTTATTGTGTTTAATACCTGGTTATGAAAATTTAAGACATCAGGCTCTGCAATTTTAACACCCTTTTTAAGGGCCCTGTGTCTAAGGCCGTCCATCACGGCAGGGATGTCAATGGCCATGGGACAAACACTGCTGCAGGTATTGCAGCCTACACACACCCAGATGGTGGAGCATTTTAAGGTTTCTTCTTCCATGCCTAGCTGAATTAGACGAAGAACAGCATTGGGTGCATAATCCATCCCCTCTAAAAAGGGACAGCCGTTTGCACAGCATTGACAATGCAGACAGGTGCCAAAATTAATCCCGGAACCGGCTTTGATTTCATTGACAAGCATTTGATTGTCTTCATTCAAATGTATCATGCGGCTGTTCCATTTTTTTACCTGAAAATTTCTACTCTATAGTCAGGTCATCCAGGAATTGAATTGTGCATTAAATATAAAATACCACAGGGTGGTAGAATGTCAATGAGAGGATTATTACATGTCCTGACATAGGTTACCTTCTCTGCCCTTGTTCTGATCCTTCCCTTTTTTTGACCCTTATTGTTAAATGAAATATTAGACTCCTTTACCAAAAGGGCAATGGGGATAAACGCATTCAACACAATCCATGCACAAACCACCATGGCCTAGAAATGCCAGCTCTTTTTTTCCGATCTGTTCTCCGATTAAGACCCTTGGCAGAATGAGGTCAAGAATAGTTGTTTTATGGTGGAGCCCGCAGGCCGGGATGCCCATCAGGGGGATATCCTTGATGTATGCCATTAAAAACATGGCCCCGGGAAGAGCTGCCGCACCATAATAAAACTGGGTTGCACCTGCCTTTTCAATCCCTTTTCTGGTGACATCATCGGGATCTACACTCATGCCTCCGCTGAGAATCAAGAGTTCACACCCATTATCAATATGTTTGTGAATGGCTTTTTGAATCATAGCCTCGTCATCAGGGGAAAACTCTATCTTTATGTCAAATGATCCAAGATCATTCATTTTTTTTGTGAGTA
>DAOWDR010000318.1 GCA_030638935.1 Desulfobacteraceae bacterium
TGTGACGATACCATAACGGAATTATGCAAAACCTATGAAACCCGCAGGGATGTGATGTGTTCAGGTCTTGAACGCATGGGTTGGGACTTTAAAAAACCCAAGGCCGGCATGTTTGTCTGGGCCAAAATCCCGGCACCCTTTGATAAAATGGGGTCCATGGAGTTTGCCATTGAAATGATGAACCGGGCAAATGTGGCCGTGGCTCCCGGAACCGGATTCAGCGATGAAGGGGAAGGCTATGTTCGACTGGCCCTGGTGGAAAACGAAGAACGGTTGAAACAGGCTGCCCGTCAGATGAAAAAAGCCATGGAAGCCATGACACCCTAATTTAATTTCTTAAAAATTAACCCTTGTAAAAGCCCTTTGGCATCCTGCCAAAGGGCTTTTTTTACGCTATATAATTAAGCTGCATCCATGGCACATTGAATGACCTGTACTGTCCTGTCCACGGAAAGGGTACCGGTATTTAGGATCAGGTCATAATTGGCTGGGTCACTTGCATCACTATTAAAATATCTTTTTACAAAGGCGATTCTGTTGGCATCTGTGCTGATCATAATTTTTTGGGCATCATCCAGGGAAAGATTTCGGGTTTTTTGGATATATTCCCACCTCAGTGCATCGGTAGCCACAATTCTTACCCTGATGGTATTAAGTTTTTTAAGGGCACAATTACCGCCCCTGCCCAGAATGACTGCGTTTCCGTGTTTTCCAATGGTATTTAAAATTTTGAGAAGCAATTTTGAATATTCATCCGGCCAGAGATGATGCTCATGGACCAGGGCGGACACAATGTCATCAACAATGTTCATCCCTCTTTCATCCAGGGTTTCCAAAAGGGCTTTGCTGTTTTTAGAAGTCTCTATCATGGCCTCTAAAATTTCATGGTGAAACAGATCAAATCCTGTTTTATTCGCCAATTTTTCAGCCACCTCCTGACCCCTGCTACCGGATTCCCTTGAAATAGTGATCACGTTAATTGGTTTAATTTGGAGGGGAGGGTTTATTTTACCCATTTCCCACCGCTTGATTTGTTCATCAATAATTTTATGAATGGACCGATTCATGGTATCCTCCTTTTTTTAAGATTATAAGGATTAATGAATGGTATTTATAGAATAAATAAAATTCAGCACTAAGTCAAATTTTATTCATTCCATCACAAAAATGATCTGCAATTTTTTTCAAAGAAAATTTTAGAAAATAAAATACCGGTCCCAGGGGCATGATAATGTCCCTAAGACCGGCATTTAAACAAACCTTTAAAGGTTAATAATTCACTTAATTAGTAGTCCAATGAAGATACTTCAAGGGCATGTTTCTGGATAAAGTTCCTTCTGGGTTCTACTTCTTCTCCCATGAGCAGGGTAAAAATCTCGTCTGCTTTTTCAGCATCCTCAATATCCACCCTGAGCATTATCCTTTTTTCAGGATTCATGGTGGTTTCCCAGAGCTGGTCTGCATTCATTTCACCCAACCCCTTGTAACGCTGGATATTGATCCCTTTTTTAGCTTCAGACATAACAAATTCAAAAAGTTGGATCAAATTATCAAGTTTTGTTATTTTTTTGGCATCTTCTGCCTTTGATAAGATGGAAAAGGTCGGACAATCAAGGCTTTCAATTTTTTTATAATTTTTGAGCATCCGCTGGTAATCATTGGTGGACAGAATCTCCTTGCCAACCCGTACCAATATTAGTTTACCCTCTTTGTCGTAGATATCCATTTCATGGATATTTCTTTCGTAATCATAGTCTATTTCCCCGGTCTTGTACCCGCAGGTCGCAAGTTCCGCAGCAAGAATTTTTAAATTTTCTTTATTCTCCAGGAAAATTTTGTCTTTTACCCCGTTTTTAATCAATACCAATAAAAGATCTGTATCAAAATCTCTTTTTTTCAATAAATTTACAGCACTAAAATACTCTGTCATATTCATTAGAAAATCGTAAAATACTTCCTGGGTCAGGGGATCTTCATTTCCATCAATAAATAAATTTTTCTGGGATGAAATTCGTTTGACAAGATAATTGGAATACTCTTCTTCATTTTTCAGGTATACCCCGCTTTTTCTGGAACCCACCCTGAACAAAGGGGGTTGGGCAATATACAAATACCCATTAGCCACAAGATCCGGCATCTGGCGATAGAAAAAAGTAAGCAAAAGAGTTCTGATATGTGAACCATCGACGTCGGCATCGGTCATGATAACAACCTTGTGATACCTCAATTTTTCAATGTCATATTCTTCCCGGCCGGCCCCGGTGCCCAGTACCGTAAATATGTTTTTAATTTCATCACTTCTTAAAATTTTGTCAAACCGGGCTTTTTCAACATTTAAAATTTTACCCTTTAGGGGAAGAATTGCCTGAAAACGCCTGTCACGGCCCTGTTTTGCACTACCACCAGCAGAATCTCCCTCCACCAGAAAAAGCTCTCTTTCTGCAGGATCTGCATATTGACACTCCGCCAGCTTACCCGGCAGGGTGGAATCCAGAAGAGTACCTTTTTTCCGTGCCAATTCCCGGGCTCTTTTGGCTGCATCTCTGGCCCGGGCTGCATCCACGCCCTTGGCAATAATTTTTTTTGCTACAGCGGGATTTTCCTCCAGATAATGGCCCAGACCTTCATTGAGCAGGGATTCCACAATACCCTTGACCTCGTTGTTGCCCAGCTTGGTCTTGGTCTGTCCCTCAAACTGGGGTTCCATTAGCTTTACGGATATAATAACGGAAAGGCCTTCCCGCATGTCATCCCCGCTTATTTTTATGTTCTGCATGTTCTTGGGAAGATTATTGGAACCGGATGTAATATAGGAATTCACCGTCCGGGTCAGGGCACCTTTGAAGCCGGATACATGGAATCCGCCTTCAATGGTGCGGATATTATTGGCAAAGGAATAAAGTTTTTCCTTAAAGGTGTCATTATACTGGATGGCCACCTCGATCTGAACATCTTTTTTTTCCCCTTCAATGTGAATGGGTTCATGTAAAGCTGTGCAGGACCGATTCAGATATTCCACAAAGGAGACAATCCCGCCTTCATAGTAAAAATCTTCTTTTTCAGCTGATCTTTCATCTTCAATGATGATTCTAAGCCCTTTGTTTAAAAAGGCCAGCTCCCTCATTCTCCTGGTAAGGGTTTCATAAACAAAATCATTTTCGTTCATGATGGTAAAGTCAGGAATGAATGTAATCTTAGTACCTCTTTTTACCGTATCCCCTTTTACAACAAGATCAGTGAGCTTATCTCCCTTTGAGTAGGTCTGGTGATAGATTTTTCCATTTTTATAGACCTCCATCACCAAATGCTCTGACAATGCATTTACCACGGAAATACCAACCCCGTGGAGCCCGCCCGATACTTTATAGGAATCCTTGTCAAACTTACCGCCGGCATGGAGTTTGGTCATGACCACTTCACAGGCAGGTTTATGCTCTGTTTCATGCATTTCAACGGGTATACCCCGGCCATTATCCTCCACACTAACACTCATATCCGAATGGATGGTTACAAGAACCTTATCGCAGTGGCCTGCCATGGCCTCATCAATACTATTGTCCACCACCTCGTATACCAGATGATGAAGACCTTGTAAGTCCACATTTCCAATATACATGGAAGGCCGTTTACGAACCGCTTCAAGTCCTTCTAAAACCTTTATACTATCCGAATTATATTCTTTTTCTATTTCATTATTTTTCATGATATATGCATTGCCATTATTACACAAACAAGGTTATCATCATCAAGACCTTTGATGATGCAGGGGCTTTTACTGTCTTTCACATTTATGACCACAATTGAATCCTCAAACAGATTTAAGGCATCCTTAAAGTATTTGGGATTAAATGCGCTTTTTATCTCTTCACCGGAAAAACCTATCATAAGCCGTTCTTTGGATTCTCCTATTTCGGGATTTGTTATGGTTACTGTCAGTTCATTTTCTTTAAAATTGAGAATAACACTTTTATAGTCATCGGAGGTTAATATTGATACCCTCTTCATCAGGGTTGTAAACATACTCCGGTCCACTTCCATGGGAATCATTTCGTCATAGTTCAAAATCGGTTTATAATCCGGATATTCTCCGTCCAGAAGCTTGATCATAACGGACTCGTTTGCCCTTTGGAAAATAAAATGATTTTCTTTAACCCCCACCCGGATGACATCCAAGTTACTGTCAATAAATTTATTCAACTCACTCAATCCCTTTTTGGGAACAATAACACTTTCCTTTGGAAGATTCAGTTCCCCTTCAAATGGGGCATCATAACAATGGAGACGCCTGGAATCCGTGGAGACAATTCTTAATCGTTCCTGGTCGTTGGATACAATTTTCTCAATAAGTGATCCCAGAACATATATTCTTTTTTCATCCCCTGTAAAACTGACAACAGATGAAACCGCCACCATTTTTTTAAGATCCTTGGCGCTGATTTCAATAAAATTGATATCTTCGATGACAGGAGTTTCAGGAAAATTTTCATAATTAGATGAAACAATGTGGTAAAGACTATCTCCTTTACCTATTTCAACCCATCTGTTCTCCACTTCATTCACTACAATTTCATTATCAGGGTATTCTCTGATTATTTCAAAAAATTTCTGGGAATTAATAGACAGGACACCTTCTGTTTCAACCTGTGCATCATAGGTGCCTGTAAAAACAGTTTCCAGATCATTGGCTGTTATACTGATCTGTGATCCCACAGCTTTTATAAGAATATCAGAGGTGATGGTTAAATTGGTTTTCCTCCCTGTAATTCCCTGGATCTTGGACAAGATATCCAGAATATCCTTTTTATTAAACGAAAATTTCATTTAAAATCCTTTAATTAAAATTGTATATCCTTCAATATTTATATTAAAATCATTTAATTATCAATTATTAAATAAAGATAATTATATTAATATATTAACTAAATAAAGATAATAA
This sequence comes from Desulfobacteraceae bacterium, assembly GCA_030638935.1. Lineage (GTDB taxonomy): Bacteria > Desulfobacterota > Desulfobacteria > Desulfobacterales > Desulfobacteraceae > NBML01. The sequence goes on from DAOWDR010000318.1 coordinate 4,937, forward strand.
CAATAATAAGCTATGTTTAAATGTTCATAACTTTGTAAAAGTCTGAATTTATAATAAAAAATTTATAAATTTATTGTTAAATTCATGTTTGTATTTTGTACATAAAAGAATGGTTCTCAACCTGATTTTTAAGGTGTTCAAAACCCGTAACTTTATGAACATTTTATTATTATCCATTAATCCAGTTGTTAATCTGCTGTAATCCTTTGGTTTTCCAATCATCTGAGATTCTTTGTTCAATATATTTTAAAAAAAGAGTGTCAATAACTCCTGTAACCTTCAGTAATAAATAAGCTTTTTCAAGAACCATTCCCTCTAATTCATCTTCGGATTTTGTGGTCTGGGTGGACGGGGTTTTAAGTCCGGTAATATTAAAACTTTCACCTCTGATGGTGAATTTATATTCCTCTTCCTCCCCCATTTTACACAAGAGATTTAATTGAGTAACCAAGGCTCCTTTTTTAAGGGCGGTTGTGCCTTCCTCAAGACCTGCCTTATCCCCTTTTATGGTAATTTTTTCCTTTGATTTATCCCCAAGGTTGTTCTCAAGGACAATTGAATTCCCTATTTCCAGGGATATCGGTTCCTTATATGCCATTATGGCTGCAATATCCTGGTCTTTTTCAATGAGAAACCAGATCCAGGTTAAAAATTCATTACCAAGAAAGGTATATTTATTATAAGCGGTTGCAATATCAAGCATGATTATCCTTTTACGTATTTTAAGGGAGATAGGGAGAGCACCCGGTCTTTTTGTTGGGCTGAAAAGTTAGATTTTGTTTCAACAATGGTATAGGGAAACAACCGGATTGGTTTCAAGTTAAAGGAGTTTAAAAAAATGGTTTCAAATAATTCATTGGCAGCTTTCTGGGTGGTAAACAAAAAAAGATTTTTATCTTCATAACTCCAAAGCACATCATAAATATTTGGGATGGAAGGAATTTTATGCATGAGTACGTCCAGTATAAGCTCTTTAATTTCAGCCTTTTCGTTTTTGGACAAAAATTCCCGGCCTGTTTCTTCCTTTTTTTTATCAATGGCCAGGGCCATCTGTTTTTGGACTAATTTGGCTGGGATTGATTTTTTATCAATTCTCAGGGAAAAGAGAAAATAGGTGCCGAAAATAAAGGAAAATTTTTCAAAATCAGGATTATAAGGGCTTTCATAGGGGGTCCACCCGGCTGAAAGTTCTTCATATTCGTTTTCTATTTTTGGTATTGCATTTTCAATTAGTCCCTTTCTAACTTCATCCATTACCGTTGCTTCAAATTCACCCTCAATGTGGTAGCGGCTCATGGAATGAGTTGATGATATCAAACCCATATAAACTCCTTAAAATTATAAACATTTATTAAAAATAATTGCTGTAAATAAAGAGTTAAGTGTAGCATATTTTAAGGAAAAACAACAGAAAATCCCTGGGCCTAAATAAATAGGTGCCGCAGATAAAATAAATATAATTCAATAACTTATTTAAATTTATAATAAAATGCAAATTTTTCTTTGAGTATTTACAAATTTAAGAAATTATTATATGAGTTATAGGTTATATTGGGATTTAAAAATGTTCTCATTACTATACAACGAGGTGATAATTATGAAAAAAATGCAGACGATTGATGGAAATACAGCAGCTACCCACGTGGCCTATGCCATGAGTGAGGTAGCTGCCATATATCCGATTACCCCTTCAAGCCCCCTGGGTGAGATAGCAGATTCCTGGGCATCAAAGGGTAGAAAAAATATATTCGGTCAGGTTTTGAATATTAAACAGATGCAGTCTGAAGCAGGTGCTGCAGGAGCGGTCCACGGCTCCCTTGCAGCCGGCGCACTTACCACCACTTTTACTGCATCCCAGGGTCTTTTGTTAAAAATACCCAATATGTATAAAATAGCCGGTGAACTTCTTCCCAGTGTCTTTCATGTGACTGCCCGGGCAGTTTCCGCCCATGCCCTGTCTATTTTTGGAGATCACCAGGATGTAATGGCTGCCCGGCAGACCGGATTTGCCATGTTGTCGTCCAATTCTGTGCAGGAAGCCCAGGATCTGGCCCTTGTGGCCCACCTTGCAACCGTTGAAGCCCGTGTTCCTTTTATGCATTTTTATGACGGGTTCAGAACCTCCCATGAAATCCAGAAAATAGAAATGATCGAATACGAGGACATGGCCTCCCTTTTTAATTATGATGCCTACCAGTCCTTTAAAAACAGAGCTATTAACCCGGAACATCCCGATACCAGGGGAACAGCCCAGAATCCGGATATTTATTTCCAGGGCCGGGAAGCTTCCAATACATATTATCTTAAGGTTCCGGCCATTGTAAAAGAGTGTATGAAAAAAGTTGGGGATCTGACGGGCCGGTATTATAAGCCCTTTGATTATGTAGGTGATCCCGAAGCGGATCGGGTGATTGTGGCCATGGGATCAGGTTGCGAAGCAATTGAAGAATCCATTGCAAAACTTAATCGTGAAGGCCAGAGAGTGGGACTTGTAAAGGTTCGCCTCTACAGACCCTTTGATGTACAAGCTTTTTTAAATACCATTCCCGCCTCTGTTGAAACTTTGACTGTTCTTGACAGAACCAAAGAACCCGGTGCCATTGGAGATCCCCTTTAGACAGACATTTGCACCGCATTTATGGAACACGGAGAAGGCCCGAAAATCATAGGTGGCCGATATGGTCTATCTTCCAAGGAATTTAATCCGTCCATGATCAAGGCGGTTTATGATAATATGAAATTCATTTCTCCCAAGAATCATTTTACCGTGGGGATAGTGGATGATGTCACCCATACCTCCCTTGAGGTTGAAAAAGGATTTGATCCGGCACCAAAGGGAACTATTTCAGCTAAATTCTGGGGACTTGGTTCCGATGGAACCGTGGGTGCCAATCAGTCGGCCATCAAAATCATCGGTGATAATACGGATAAATATGCCCAGGGGTACTTTGCCTATGATTCCAAAAAATCAGGAGGTTTAACAGTATCCCATTTAAGATTCGGGGATGTGAAAATTCAATCCACTTATCTGATTGAAAATTCTGATTTTATTGCCTGTCATAAATCCAATTATATGGAAATTTATGACGTGCTCAAGGGTCTCAAGGAAGGGGGCACCTTTCTTCTAAATTCCGAATGGTCTTTGGAGGATATGGAAAAAAATATTCCAGGGGATGTGCGAAAAACCATTTATGACAAAAAGCTTAACTTCTATAATATAGATGCCGTAAAAATTGCCGGTGAAGTAGGACTTGGCAACCGCATCAACATGATCATGCAGACCTGCTTTTTTAATCTGGCCAATGTATTGCCGGTTGAAGAGGCCATTGGACTGCTTAAAAAAGATATTCAGGTTATGTTCGGTAAAAAGGGTGAAGCCATTGTTAACATGAACATTGAAGCAGTGGATAAAACCCTGGCAAAACTGATTAAGGTTGATGTTCCGGAATCCTGGAAAGATGGGATCAGAGAAGATACAGCAACAGATAAAGCTACTCCCTTTGTGGAAAATGTCATGCATAAAATAAATGCCCAGGGCGGGGACGATCTTCCGGTTTCTGCATTTTCCGTGGACGGTGTTTTTGAACAGGCAACTTCCCAGTACGAAAAACGCGGGGTTGCCATTAATATTCCCGAGTGGATTCCTGAAAATTGTATCCAGTGTAACCAATGTGCCTTTGTCTGCCCCCATGCCGCCATTATTCCCATTGTGGCAAAGGGCGATGAGTTTACCAATGCCCCGGGCACCTTTGTTACCATTGACGGCAAGGGCAAGGGCATGGAAGAATTTAAATTCAGAATGCAGATTAATCCCCTGGATTGCCAGGGTTGCGGAAATTGTGCCGATATTTGTCCTGCCAAAACATGCGCCCTTGATATGAAACCTTTGGCTGGCCAGGTGGCAGAACAGAAAGATAATTATAAGTTTTCTTTAGGCATTCCCTTTAAGACTGATATTCTTAAGAGGGAAACCGTTAAGGGCAGCCAGTTGTTCCAGCCCCTGCTTGAGTTCTCCGGTGCCTGTGCCGGTTGTGGTGAAACCCCCTATGTAAAGGTTATTACCCAGCTTTTTGGTGAAAGAATGACCATTGCAAATGCAACCGGGTGTTCCTCCATCTGGGGAGGATCTGCTCCCTCCACTCCCTATTGCACCAATGCAGACGGACAGGGTCCTGCCTGGGCAAGCTCTTTGTTTGAAGATGCGGCTGAATATGGATACGGGATGATGCTGGCGGTTAATACCAGGAGAAAAACCCTGACTGCCAAGGTGGAAGAAGCCCTTAAAACCGATATCCCAGCAGATGTAAAGCAGGCTCTTGAAGGATGGCTGGCAGGAAAAGAAGATGCCGAAGAATCCAAAAAATACAGCTTTGCCCTGAAAACCCTGTTAAAGGATGAAACCTCCGGGCTTTTAAAAGCTATATATGATGAAAAAGATGTATTTGTGAAAAAATCCCATTGGATATTCGGGGGTGACGGCTGGGCCTATGATATAGGGTTTGGCGGCCTGGACCATGTTCTGGCTTCAGGAGACGACATCAATATTCTGGTCATGGATACTGAAGTCTACTCCAATACAGGCGGGCAGTCTTCCAAGGCCACTCCCACAGGCGCCATTGCCAAATATGCTGCCTCGGGTAAAAAGATAGGCAAAAAGGACCTGGGACGGATGATCATGAGCTATGGGTATGTATATGTTGCATCCATCTCCATGGGCGCCAACAAGAATCAGACCATGAAAGCCATCCTGGAAGCTGAAAATTATCCCGGTCCCTCCCTGATTATCTGTTATGCCCCCTGTATCAACCAGGGCATCAGAAAAGGCATGGGTAAATCCCAACTGGAAGGAAAGCTTGCCGTTGAATCCGGTTACTGGCCCTTGTACAGGTACAATCCGCAACTTGTTCAGGATGGCAAGAATCCCTTTAATCTTGATTCAAAATCCCCGGATGGAACCCTTCAGGATTTCCTTGGCGGCGAAGTTCGGTTTGCAGCCCTGGAAAAGAGTTTTCCAGAAGAATCCAAACGTCTGAGGGCCAAAATCGAAGGTGAGGTGAATGATAAATACACCATGCTCAAGATGATGGCCGATGCAGGGAAGGAAGAAAAATAAAGTTTTTTCCTATATCGTAATTAGATCGTAAAATAAAAAAGGGCTGGAAAATAAATTTCCAGCCCTTTTTTTGAAAGAAAACCTCTTTACTATTTCATTGTCTTTGTATAGTTTGCCTGAAACGGTCAGCTTGTTGAAACGGAATCTATTTAAAAAAGCGGTGTCTATATTATGAAGGCAGATGAAAATAAAGTAGCGATAGGACGGTTTGTCGGGGCATACCAGAAAAAACTAATTTTTGTTGTCAGTTTGTTTTTAATACTGGTTTCAGCTGTTCCCATGGTTGATTATGGGATTTGTTTCCCGAGAATAACAAAGATTGTATCATATTTTACAGCACCCGGCCTGATGGCATCCCCCCAAATAAAAACCATTTCAGGAACCGTTAAAAATGGCGACACTGCCTCATCTTTACTCAATACCTATATACCTTTAAAAATAATTTATGATCTGGATCATAGGAGCAATAAAATATTTCCTTTGACCAGGATCAGAAAAGGACAACCATATAAAATAAGTTTGTTGGAAGACAGCCTTGTGGCCTTTGAGTATGAAATTAATAAAGAAGACAGGCTGGTAATCCAGAAGGAAAAGGAGAGCTATTCCATTTCAAAAAGTCCCATTGAGTACGAAATAAAGCAAGAGACAATATCTGTGGATATCAGAACCTCACTGTGTGAGGCGGTTAAGCGAGCAGGGGAATATTCCTCCCTTACCTGGAAACTGGCAGATATTTTTGCCTGGGATATTGATTTTATAAGGGATATCCAGCCGGGAGATCAATTTTCAGTTCTGGTGGAAAAACGGTATAGGCATGAAAAATTTTATGGATATTCAGATATTAATGCAGCATTTTTTACCAATAAAGGATTGGAATATAAAGCCTTTTTATATGAGGATACCAACGGTAGTAAGGGATATTACAATGAAAAAGGCCAGTCCCTGGAAAAAGCATTTTTAAAGGCACCTTTAAATTATTCCCGTATCTCTTCCAGTTTTTCAAACCGGCGATTTCATCCCATATTAAAAAAATACAGGGCCCATCCGGGGGTGGATTATGCTGCCCCTAAAAATACTCCCATTAAAACAGTTGCAGACGGTACCATCGTCAGTATAGGATATAATAATTCCATGGGCCGGCATATTACCATCCGCCATCTTAACGGGTATGAAACCAGTTATTTTCATATGAACAAATATGCCAA
>DAOWDR010000254.1 GCA_030638935.1 Desulfobacteraceae bacterium
AAACTATAATTGGACCAAGACTTGCTGATGTTCAGGTTGTTCTTCCGGGTGGTGTCGTCATATTCGTCAAGGCTTCTTCCAAAGACAGTTTCAAAATATTCATTGGTTTCATCATACCCTGTGAATCCATCCCTGAATTCCTGGAGATAATCAGCGTCACTGACTATATCTAAATCCAGTTTTGCTGTAAATCCATTGGTCAGGTCCTGGTCATGTTTCATCCTGAACCAATACCTGTCCCGGTTGGTTCGCTGGGGAGTGGTTTCATAACTGTAACTTTCGGTATCAGTATCATCTGTGCCGTCGCCAATTTTTGCGTCATCCAGAAAGTCTAAAAACATACTGCCTTTGGATGCGTTATCCAGAACATACCTGAATTCACCGGCAATTTTTGTGCCCCGGTCCGACATATAATCGGCATAAAGTGTTGCATCCACGTTTCTTGAAATGGCTATAAACAACGGCTGTTCATATTCAAACCCTTTTCTGTCTGAAGTGGTTACCCGGGGAAATAAAAGGCCTGTCTGGCGCTTGACTTTTACGGGAAAAGAAAGAAAGGGAGAATAAAGGGTAGGGACCTTTTTGGCCCACAGGACCGTATGGTTGGCATATCCATACCCTTCAATTGTTACCCTGATATTTTTACCCGAAATCTTCCAGTCCGGGTTATCTCCTTCGCAGGAGGTAATAGATCCCCTGTCAGCACTATATGAAAATTCTCCGGTTTTTTTGATATTTTCGCCGCTGATATAAAAATTATTTTCCTGGATAAAGATGGTCCCTTTGTTGATGGTCCCTTTTTCCGTCAAAAGATTGATCTGCATGGCATTGCAAGTGATGGAATCCTGGCCTGAAATGAACAAAACATTGCCCTGGGCAAAGGCATCCTTTGTCTTGTTTGAAAATTCTACATAATCTGCTTCCAGCCGTGTTTTACCACCGGTGATGACCACATCATCTTCAGCGATATACAGATTGCGCTCATTGTCATATGTCACAATTAGGGCGGAAATATGCCAGGAGATCTCCTTGGGGTTTTCCCCAAGGGAAACTGCAGTTGCAGCCTTGGCTGAAACCAAACAACAAAAAAAAGCAACTGCCGCTACCAGCGGCAGTCTTCTGTGGGAAAATAAAGAAAACATGGCTATCCAGTAATAAATTGCACATCAATTAAAATTACTGTATAAAGCCATTTTATAGTGTAAAAGTCAAGTCAGAATAAGCTTACAAAGACCCGGCAGGAAATATTTAATTGATCAGGTTTGCCAGGGTTGAAAGGACATTTATGACAGCTTCCATAATAGATTCAATTGGTAATACCCCCATTGTTGAAATAAAGAGCCTGAACCCTGTGCCCGGCGTGAAAATTTTTGCCAAATTGGAGTATATGAATCCTGGCGGGTCTATCAAGGACAGGGCTGCCCTGTATATGATCACGGCTGCCGAGGCCGCAGGTCATCTTACCCCGGACAAAACCGTGATTGAAGCCACCAGCGGCAATACAGGCATTGGGCTTGCCATGATCTGTGCGGTTAAGGGATATAAAATTGCCTTGACAATGGCGGAAAATGCCAGTGAGGAAAGAAAGCAAATATTACAAGCCCGGGGAGCCCAGATTATTTTGACCCCCAAGCATCTGGGGTCTGACGGAGCAATTGAAGAGGCCTACCGCCTGGCAAGGGAAAATCCGGATCAATATTTTATCACGGATCAATACAATAATGAGGCAAACTGGAAAGCCCACTACCATACCACAGGCCCTGAAATCATGGCCCAGACCCAGGGCAGGGTATCCAGCATCGTTGCAAGTATCGGCACTTCCGGAACCCTCATGGGCTTGTCCCGGTATTTTGCGGAGGTTGATCCGAAAATTAATATTGTTTGTGCCGAACCCTATCTGGGTCATAGGATCCAGGGCCTGAAAAATATGAAAGAATCTTATATCCCTGGGATATTTGATAAAAAAAGGTTGGATTCTACCATCCGTGTGGATGACGACAGGGCCTTTGAGACGGCAAGGCAATTGGCAAGACAAGAGGGCTTGTTTGTGGGTATGAGCAGCGGGGCTGCCATGGCCGCCGCCATTGAAGAAGCCCAGAATATCCAGAAGGGAGTTGTGGTGGTCATCTTTCCGGACAGCGGGGAACGATACCTTTCCACCTCACTATTCTCGGTGGAAAAGAAAATTGACCTGAAGGTGTACAATACCCTTTCCAAACAAAAAGAGCAGTTTGCGCCCATTGAAAAAGATAAAATTGGGATATATACCTGCGGTCCAACGGTTCATCAACGATTGCACATAGGCCTGCTTCGACGTTTTGTCTTCACCGATCTTTTGGTCCGGTATCTTGAGTTCCACCAATTTTCGGTCAACCATGTTATCAATATAACCGATTATGACGACAAAACAATAAAGGGCTCCCTGGAAACAGCCCAGTCCCTTGATGCCTTTGTTCGCCCCCACATTGCATCCTTTAAAGCGGATCTTGATGCCCTGGACATACGACCGGCCCAGGCCTACCCCAGGGTCTCCGATCATTTTACTGAGATGACTGATTTAACAAAGAAACTGCTGACCCGCAACCATGCCTATGAAAAACTGCACTCGGTCTATTTTGATATTGCAAGCCAGCCCGAGTACGGTCATTTTTCCAGGGTGGATCTTAATATGATACGCCTTGGGGCAACCGTTGATCTGGATGAGTACGAAAAGCGCAATCCCAGGGATTTTACTCTTTTAAAGCGGGTTCGACTTTCAGAGCTGAAACGGGGGGTGGGAATAAAAACCGAATGGGGAAATGTCAGGCCATCACTTCATTTGCAGTGCTCGGCCATTGCCATGAGATACCTTGGCAGGCAGTTTGATATCCATACGGGAAGCCGGGAACTTTTGTTTCCCCACCATGAAAATGAAGTTGCCATTGCCAGGGCTGCCACCGGGTCCACCCTTGCCAATGTATGGATGCATTGTGATCCTATTCAATATGACGGCTCCCTGGAAAAGAAGAGTATCGAAGAGATAAGTCTTGATACTCTTACCCAACAGGGCTGGGATCTGAAAACCATCCGATTCTGGCTTATCTCTGGTCACTATAGAAAGCATTTGTCCCTGTCAACCAAGGCGCTGCGGGATGCAAAATTCACCCTGGCCAAAATTAACAGATGCATTGAAACCCTGGGTGCCATCACCCTATCTGATAAATTTGAAAAAACCGACAAATTTGAAAATAATGATCAATTGATTTATGATATCCGCCAGGGAGTCCTGTCTGCAATGGGAGATGATCTAAAGGTCTCCGATGTTATTTCTTGCCTTCTCTTGGGTGTAAAAAAAATAAATCGCCTGATAAACTTGAATCAAATCAATACCCCCTGTGCAAAACAATTGCTGACCTGTTTCAGGGAGGTGGACTCCATATTAAAAATATTTGATTTTAATTCAAAAATGGAATATTCCAATATTGCCCGGGCTCTTATTAAGGAACGAGACGGGGCCAGGCTTAAAAATGACTGGATTCTGGCCGACAAGATCCGGGATGAGCTTGTGTCCATGGGCGTTTGTGTACATGATAAAAAGGTGTGACCAATATGATAAAAACTTTATTTTTTCCGTTTTCCCATATCAGTAAAGATCAATTGAGAATAGTAACGGCATTTTTTCCCAACCTGGGTCTTTTGCCCTTGGTCCCGGATTTTACCTCTGACCCGGTTCTGGCCCCCTTGGCAGAGCAAGACATTTTGCAGCCGATATTTGCTTTGCCCCGGGAGCTTGATTTGGTTGAAAAACAGGTGCACTCCTATCTGGACTGGGCTCAACTTCACCGTGGCAATGAAAGAAATTTTAAATCATTGCTCAAAGAACAGCCTTATTTTATGGAGGATACCGGGCTTTCCAGTATCCAGTCCCAGATCAGAAAAGGGACACAAAAAAATGAAGGCCCATTAGATCAGAAAACGATTGGTCATAAAAAAGCTGGGCAGGATCCGTTATTGTTATTAAAATTTGCCCAGTTATTGGATGCTCAGAATGAAGGTATCGATGATGAATTGAGTGCTTTGAAACAGAGCAATGCATCCCTTTTTTCTGAGTTAAAGGGGGAGCAGTCAGAGGAAAATACTGAAAAACTTGCTCCTGGTTCATGCGGTTCATCAGGTTCAGTTCCCTTAGATCCCGGCAGTATAATGACCAAAGAGAGAGTTGAGTCCTGGTTCAGGTATGCAGGGCAAAAAGATGTTTTTAAACTGCCGGGGGCCACTCCTCTTTTAATCACAACAAGTCCGGCTGTTTTGGATTATATGAAGTCCAAGTCCGATGTAATAAATGCCCTTGACATTGATTCCATAAAAGTGCATGAAAATGGATGTGAAAATAAATGCAAATGGCAGCATGATTTTTATCAATTTTTACAAGAAACAATTGCAAGTGAAATTTCTTCCGGAATTGCCCGGCCTGAAGTAGATGACAGATGTCTTCTGTCAGGCCAAATTAAATTGTGTCTTTTCCCGGGAGACTGCATGGAGGAGTTTTTTAATATATCAGATCAGTCGCTTGCCGTCTGTCTGGTACAACTAAAATCATAAAAAACTTGATTTTACCAAATGGCATGTTATAAAGCGGTTTTTAAACTAGTTTACATTTAAATAAAGTTTACATTTAAAAAGTGACTTTATAATACTATTAATTTATTAAGGAGATTATTAAGATGGCATTTAATCCAATTGTTGACGAAGCAAAATGCGTTGGTTGTGAAGAATGTGTAGACGTTTGCCCCGTGGAAGTATTTGAAATGCAAGACGAAAAATCAGTTCCTGTAAATGCGGAAGAGTGCATGGGTTGCGAAAGCTGCGTTGAAGTTTGTGAAGAAGACGCAATTGTAATTGAAGAAGACTGATTCTAGTTTTTTTGTTAGATTTTTGTTAGATAAAAATGCCGGGTCTGTACAACAGATACCGGCATTTTTTTAGCAAGCCTTCCCTGGGTGGTCAATTGACCACATTGGAAAAATATCCTTGCTTCTTTTGTTAGTTTTATTTGTCTGGGTCAGGAATTGTCCGGAATCCAGATGAATTGGTCAGATAAACACCTGCAATAACGAGAAATCCACCTGCCAGAATCTCTTTTGTGACAGGTTCGTTTAAAATAAAATATGATAAAATAATGGCAGAGACCGGTACAAAATTAATAAATACCCCTGCCTTCATTGGGCCGATTTTTTGTATCCCCTCATAATACCAGAAAAATCCCAAAACCGTTCCAAAAAATCCCAAATAAAAGAGATTGGCCCAATCCATGAACCCATAGGAGGGTATATTTGAAAAAAGGCCATGGGCCAGGGCCGGGAAAAAAAGCATCAGTGTACCGGCAATGGATGAATAACAAACCGCTGCCATTGGGGATAAATTTTTCATAAGGGGCTTGCCCATAAGTGAATAAGACACCCATGAGATCACGCAGCCGAAGATAGCCAAGTCTCCTTGTCCAATACCGGATTTAAAAACAGTTGAGATGTTTCCTGCGGAAATAACTAGCAATGCGCCGGTTACAGATAAACCAAGGCCGGCTATTTTTAAGAAGGATAGTTTATCTTTAAATAGCAAAACGGAAAACAGACTGATAAAAATGGGGTTGGTGGCAATGATCAGGGATGCCCGGTTGGCATTGATCATGGACAGCCCTGTGAAAAATAGTATGTTATAGGCAAATATGCCTGTAAGTCCAAGAAAAAGAATGTTGATGGCCTGGCCCCTGTTTATGCCGGGCAGACGTCCTTCTATTTTCCGGGTCAAAAAAATCAAAAATGCCGAGGCGATGGCAAATCTTAAAAAAGCCGCAGAATAGGGGTCTACATTACCGGCAATCCCTTTCCCGGCAATAAAGGTTCCCCCCCATAAAAATGCGGTTAAAAACAGTTTGAAATAGGTCATTTGGGGATTCCCCGGCTAATGTTTCCAATAAAAGACTTGTATTTGCACAGACAAGCCGTGAAAAGTCAAGTCGGATTGGATATTTATTCCATGGACCCAGGGCATGCAATCAATAACCCAAATTGCTTTAAATACATTTAAAGCAAGACCGTATACTTATTAGCATATCAAAATATTCAGGCTTTGACTTAAAATAAATTCCCGATGGCAAGCATACCCGAGGTGAGAATGTACACACCGAATCCAATGAGAAGAAATCCGCTTATAATGCGCACCGCCATTGGGTGGTTATTCATTACCCGGATTTTATTTCGAAATGATTGGGAGGCATACCCGGCCACTAGCATGGGGATTGAAAATCCCAAAGAATAAAAAGCCAGGAGGATAAGCCCGGATGAAAGTTTTCCCTGGGTTGCAACCAAGGCAAGAACCCCGGATAACATAGGCCCGACACAGGGTATCCAGACAAGTCCAAGGGTAAGACCAAGAATCAGGCCTGCCCATCGACCTTTGCTTTGGGACTGAAACCTGTAAAAGAAGGTGACTTTTTTAAATAGATTAATGCCCAAAAGCATGAACAGACCAAAGGCAATGATAATTATTCCGGCAAGTTTTTCAACAACAGGCATTATACCGGAAACAGCCCCTCCAAAAACCGAAGTTATCGCCCCCATTGCCATAAAGCTGATGCTTAAGCCCAGGACAATGAGCAAGGGCCGATGCTTGTGGTCTTCATTTGTCCCGGTGACAATAATAGGGACAACAGGAAGAACGCATGGGGATGCTATGCTGGCAAATCCTGCGACGATACTCATAAAAATAGATGCGAGTGTAATATCTATGGGAGTCATTGATTTTAAGACCTATTTATGGATTGAATAAGAGCACGAACAGCGGCAGGGTTTTTTATCCCCGGGGTCATGCGTTTGATTTCCTTGCCCGAGGCGTCTGCCAGGAGGAGAGTGGGAAGAGCACGTATGCCATATTGATAAAACAGGTTCCTGTCAGCAGGTACAGTTGTTTTGACATACCTTAAGTTCACTTTCTCCTTAAACTCATTTGACATGCCCTTGAGAATATTATCCTGCCTTATACATGGCCCGCCATTGGGATCAAGGAAAAATACCAGGTTTAAAGATTTGGCCTCTGATTCCCCGGCCTGGGTTGATAGGGAGACAAGCTTTTGGGGCTGGGCAGCGCCTGGTTGGGATGAATTTTCTGCCTGCTGTTCTGGTGAACAACCAATAACGATGGCAAACACAAGTATGAGAAAAATGTTTTTTAACATAAGAATCCTCTGTTAATAGATATTTCCAACTCAACTCCGGTACAAGCTGAGTCGATTGTTTTTATAATAGCAAACGCCTGGGAAGATGTTTCCATCATTCCAGGCGTAAATGGAGCAAAACAGATTTGGTTTTTAATTGTTATGGTGCCAGTTTCCCTGGCCCTGGCAACCTCTTTGGCCGCCTCTTTTTGACCCTTTGCCATGGCCTTGTCCATAACCTTTACCCATGCCAAGTTCCGGGGAGATTTTTTTTGCAGCCAGCTGAAAATCAATCTGTTTGTCTCTTACCTGTTTTTGCAGGTCTGTGATTTCCTGGGATAATTTATCAAGTTTAGCTCTGTCAGGTTCAGATGTCTCCATGAGCATTCTCATTTCCTGTTGTTTTTGAAATTTTGCCGACCTTTGTTCATAGGTTTCATCAATGAATGTCTGACGAAGGGCGGTAAGATTATCTCTTTGTTCTTTGGACAGGTCATTAAAGGCAGGTTGACCTCCATATTGCGGACAGTCTTGATTATAACCTGAACCCATTCCCCTGCCTTTACCGGAACCCCATGCAAATACGTTTCCTGATACAAGTGTAACCATGACTAATGAACTGATGATAATGATTGCTTTTTTCATAATAAACTCCAATATTGTTTGTTAATTGATCCTTTTGATCATTTGTTGGGAAATAATATAGCAAAGGGTGTGCCAATAAGAAAAATTTATTTCTAACATATTGAATGTACAATAAATAATTTAAAATTATACGGTAGAGAGATGTTTGTATTGATTCGGCGAATTGTATACTTTTTACCCAGGCCAATGTATGCGGTGTATATAAATTATCCAGGAAAAAACAAGTATGATTGGATATATACCCTGAACCCAAGGGCATCCCTCCCACGGCCGATCCTGCAAACCACATTCTTTTGATAGCTCTTTACAACCCGATTACCGATCACGTATAACACTAAAGTAAGTTTAATCCTATTCCCCATGAGGTGAAACCAATATGCAGGATCAGACCAACCCAAAATTTTCTTCCACCAATATTTGTAAAGTCTTTATTTCTGCAAAATTAATTTCAAAAGACCAGGCAAAGGGATTGTTGACCAGGGAAAAAAAAATCAAAGAGATTCTGTGGAGCCGGGGAAAGGATAAATCCCTGACAGGTGAGGCCAAGAAAAGAGCTATCCGTCAGATATCATTTATAGATGTTGTTTTGTATTTAAAGATTGAGCGGTTTGATCAGCCGGGGAAGATTATTGATGAAGATTTGATATATAAGGCAATTGCTTCGGCCTTTCGCCTTGAATATATCAAAATTGATCCCTTAAAGCTGGAATTAAACCTTGTCACAGGCACCATTTCAAAATCCTTTGCCCTTAAACACCTTTTGCTGCCGTTAAAAGTGGAAGAAGGCAAGCTGGTGGTGGCTACCCCCGACCCCTTCAACTATGAGGCCATTAAGGATGTGGAAATGGTCTCAAAATTGAAAGTCAAACCCATTGTAAGTTCCAAGTCGGACATTAAAAAATTGATCAATGAGTTTTTTGGATTTCATTATTCCATTTCAGCGGCGGAAGATCTGTTTTCACAAAAAGGGGTTGACCTGGGGAATCTTGAACAATTTGTCAGCCTTTCCTCCCTGGATGAGATGCCTGCCACGGATCAGCATATTGTAAATGCGGTCAATCATCTGTTCTCCTACTCCTTTGATCAAAAAGCCAGTGATATTCATATTGAACCAAAACGGGAAATCTGCCTGGTGAGAATGCGCATTGATGGTGCCCTCAATACTGTATACAAACTGCCCAAAAAGCTTCATAATGCCGTGGTCAGCCGGATTAAAACCCTTTCCGGATTGGATATGGCCGAGAAAAGAAGACCCCAGGATGGCCGGATCAAAATGGGAAAGGGGGATACTGAGGTCGAAATCAGGGTCTCTACCATTCCCGTGGCCTTTGGGGAAAAGGTGGTCATGAGGATAATGGACCCGGATATCCTGTTCCAGGATCTGGAGATGCTGGGTTTTTTTAAGGATGATTTTGAACGGTATAAAAAGCTGATTGCAATGCCCTTTGGTATTGTCCTGGTGACAGGTCCCACAGGTTCTGGAAAATCAACCACCCTCTATTCCAGTCTGCGTATGCTCTCTTCTCCCGAGGTGAATATCACCACCATTGAAGACCCCATTGAGATGGTCCATGAAGAGTTTAATCAGATTGCGGTACAGCCTGCCATTAACGTAACCTTTGGTTCTGTGTTGAGAAATATTCTCCGCCAGGACCCGGATATCATAATGGTGGGTGAAATAAGGGATCTTGAAACTGCCCAGGCAGCGGTTCAGGCCGCCTTGACCGGGCATCTGGTTCTGTCCACCCTCCATACAAATGATGCGGTTTCAACTGTGTTTCGACTGCTGGACCTTGGGATTCCTCCCTATCTTGTCCATTCCTCCCTGAACGGCATTGTTGCCCAGCGCCTGGTCAGAAAAATCTGTCCGGATTGTGTCCAGACTTTTGAAATGGATGCCAGGGAATTGGCAGATTTAGGGATTATTGTTCCCCAAAAAGGCAGTGTTATGCTTTCCCATGGGAAGGGATGTGCAAAATGCAGAAACACGGGCTATAGGGGGCGTACCGGAATTTATGAAATTCTTCCCTATTCCGAGTCCCTCAAACGTTTGACTTCCAATGATGCCAGCCTGGATGATTTAAGGGGCAAAGCCGTTGAAGAAGGTTTGACCCTTCTTCGCCAGAATGGGATTAAAAAAATGCTGGAAGGTCAGACCACCTACCAGGAGATTTTGCGGGTGACCTGGGATCAGTTTACCATATCTCCCGGGTAAATAGCCCTTTTGGAAGACAGAATCATGACAGTGGAGGCAATATCCTCTGTGTGTAGCACAATAAGTTTTCCTGAATTCAAAGGATCCAGAGGGACGGTGTTTTTGGCCTTCCTGGGCCATACCGAATCGGATCCGTCAAAAGCGGATCTGTTTTCCTGCAGAACAGAATAGATCTGGCCGGGCAGTATATTGTCTTGCTTGCCCTTGTTGATAAAGGCGATGGTATAATCATTAACCAAGACCGTATTATCTTCAGAACAAATGATAGATGCTTCAATGGGATCAGGATTCTCCTGAACCGATAATACAGTGTCCCTGCTATAAAAGGCCATGATTTTGTCACCCACATTTGCATCCCTATAGGAATTGGTGATAATGGCCGTGGCATAGTTGCCGGTGTGTTCAATCACCTTAATCTCTGCCTTGATCAGGTGTTTGATACCCGAAAATACCTGGTTGTCGATTTTCTCTTTTATCTTTTCCGTGTCAAAAATTTGATAAATTTCCCCGGGCATCAGGCTGCCGATTCCTGTGGGATTGATATAAATAATATCATTGGTTGACATCATCAGGTTTCCGTCTTTTTCCCTGATGATGTTTCCAAGACAGTTTTCAACATTTTTTTTGATAAATCCGATATGGCTCATTTCCTGGTAGGTAAAGGAAGGTGAGATTTGGGGCAGGGTTTTCATGGGTTCAGGCGGGGCTTTAACCACAGGTGCTTTGGGAGAAGTTTTTGATTTTAAAAAAATTTGAATTTTTTTCCCCGGGTATATCCAGTGTGGATTTTTGATATCCTTGTTCATTTCCCAGAGCCCGGGCCAGTCCCACTGGGAATTATAGAATTTTTGGGACAGGTCCCAGAGGGTATCCCCTTTTTTTATGGTATAGTAAAAACCTGACTCCTGAGCCGGTTCTAATTCACCTGACTCCTGGGCCCAGGTTGCGGGAAAAAAACTAAAAGTTAAAAATATAATGATGCCCGTGATATTTGCTACCCATTTGATTTTATACATGCTACCCCCTTGATCTGCATTGGTCCTCTTTGAATATCTTGACTTTATTTAACCGCCTGTTCTATAAAAAGTCAAGAATTGTTACTCTAATACCTTAAAATTGGATGCAGAAAAATGAAGCACATTGCCAATTTGCTTTTTGAGATGAGAATGTTAAAGGATATTGCCCGGTCTGGTTATTCCTTTTTGGGATCGGGTAGTGAAAGTATTGCAGAACACAGTTTTACCATGGCATTTATTTGTTTTGTCATGTCAAAGCAGGATAGGGATATTGACGGGTCAAAACTTATGGCAATGGCTCTGTTGCATGATATTCCCGAAGCCCGGACCGGTGACCTTAACTATGTCCAGAAAAAATATACCACAATTAATGAAGCCAAAGCCATTTCACATTTGATAAATCCCCTTCCTTTTGGTAATGATATTTTATCCCTTATTGAGGAGTTTAATCTTGGTGAAACCATGGAGGCAAAACTTGCCAATGATGCTGATCAGCTTTCTTTTATTCTTGAATTGAAAAAACTTCAAGATACAGGGGCCAGGTCTCCGGAAAAATGGCTGCCCCTTGTCATTGGGCGTATAAAAACCCAGATGGGCCGGCAGATGGCCCAAAGTATAATGGAAACCCAATGGGATGAGTGGTGGACAAATGATTATTCAGAATAATATGGGGAAATAGACCCAAGGAAACCATGGACAAAGATCTCATATCCTTACTTTTTGTGGGCCATGAAAAAGCCCGGATAAAATTGTTTTCCAAGGCCAATGGATTTATAACTCATCTTTGGGCCAATGAAAAACAGGGTGCCCAAAAAGCAGGTGCAAAGCTTTTCGATATCGTTTTAATTGATAATTCTTCAACCATGGAACAAAGAGCATTACCCTCTTTTGAAGAATGGATAAAAGCCTTTGATAAAGTTAATTTTCGGTTTAAGCCGGTCTTTTTCCTGGGTGTGGATAAATACCCTGAATTTGAGCTACGGATGCAACTCCACGGATTTGGCTATGATGAATTCATTGTCCGTCCTCTTTCTGCAAGGGAAGTGTACAAGAGAGCAAGTATTTATCTCGAAAAGAAAAGTCTTGAGCAAAAACAGATTGCCCGGGAGCAGACCCTGGAAAAATCATTTCTATACCTGGATAAATTTAAGAAGGAATTGAAAATTGTTAAAAGAGAGCTGATCCAGGAAAAAAACAGTCTGAACAATGCATTAAAACAGATCCATCACATGACCCGTGAGCGCAGTCAGATGAAAAAATCCATAATGGTTATGAAAGAAAACCTTGGCCGGAATGTGAAGGGGTTTGAACGGCTTTTGTCAACTCTGATTACAACACGGATTGAAGCAAACAGGGGGCATGCCGACAGGGTCGCCCATATCGCCTGTTTTATTGCAAAACAATTTGATTTTGATGAAAAAAAGTTGGAGGATCTTCGAAAAGCTGCTATGTTGCATGAGCTAGGGCTTCTTTTCATGCCGGGTCAGGCATTTGAAAAAGAAGAAAAAGAATTCACAATTTATGAAAATAATATTTGGATTCAATATCCGGTAAAAGGGGCCGATCTTTTAACTGAATGCCAGGGATTTGAAGATAGTTCCCGGATGGTTAGGTCTTTAAATGAAAATTCCGATGGAACAGGCTATCCCGACGGGTTGAAAAAAAGACTTATCCCTTTGGGGTCCCGGATACTAGCTGGTGCTGATGAGTTTGACAGATTGAAAGACAGGCCCGATATTCGTTCTCTTGAAGATTTGTTGGCAGCTCTTGAGACTATATCAGGTTCCCGGCTTGATCCCAGCATAGTTGGCTGGCTTGAAAAATATGCCGTGCTTTACATGGGATCAGACTCGCACCGGGTAAGGGGGGTAGGGGTTGAGCAGCTTGAACCAGGGATGAGGCTGGGAACGGCCTTGTTTACCTCCACCGGGACCAAACTGTTTTCTGTGAATACAATGCTGACACAGGAATCAATTGATAAGATTATACAATATCACAGGGAGTACCCTGTTGATGAAACTGTTTACATAAAGGCTTAAGAATGGACATTTCTTCGATTATTGGTGTTGTGGCTGGAATGGGATTTGTGGCGGGCACCATACTTATAGGCAGCAGTCTCATGATGTTTATCAATATTCCGTCTGTTCTCATTGTTGTTGGAGGGACCATTTCCGCTACCATGATTGGCTACCCTTTGTCTGATTTTTTAGGTATGTTCAAAACCGGCATAAAAATTTTTATTTTTAAAATTGAAAAGCCCGAAGACATCATTGCCAATCTGGTTGAAATATCCAATAAGGCAAGGAAAGGGGGGCTGCTTTCCATAGAAGGTGATATCCAGTCTACACCCGACCCCTATCTTGCCCAGGCGCTTCAGATGACGGTGGATGGGGTTAAGACCGGGGATATTGCCGCCATCATGCAAAAAAAGATGTCATTGACCAAAAAGGGACTAGACACAGGGGCGGATATTTTTTCCAGCATGGGTGCCTACGCACCTGCCTTTGGGATGATCGGAACCTTGATAGGTCTTGTACAGATGTTAGCCAATCTGGATGATCCTTCCTCCATAGGCCCCAAGATGGCCGTGGCCATGATCACCACCTTTTATGGTGCAGTTCTGGCCAATTTGTTTTTTATTCCCATGAGCGATAAACTGATGGGAAGAAATGAAGAAGAGATTACAAATATGAATATCATTTTTGAAGGGATACTCTCCATCAGGGAAGGTGAACATCCCAAACTAATGGAAGATAAGCTTAAGGTTTATATGGCAGGCGGCAAGGAAGAAAAAAAATAATAAATTAGAAAAAAAGAGAATAGACCATGGCCGATGAAACCGGAGCAGAAGCTGAAGAGGGGATTGTACTATCCCCACCGCCTGCTGAGGAAAAAAAGGGGGATGAGGGTTCACCTAAATGGATGGCCACCTTTGCCGATCTTGTAACCCTTTTGATGTGCTTTTTTGTTCTGCTCTTTGCCATGAGTACCACCCAGCAGGAGACCTACAAGGAGTTGGTACAATCTCTGCGAAGTGCCCTGGGTTCCCAGGCCGTGCCTGAGTCCGGCACCAGGGAAGGGCTGACAATGCATGCGGTCCCTTCTGAGGAACCTTCTGAAAACCAGCAGATAGACGAGTTGGGCGGTATGATTGAAAAAGAAATGGATGAGATTGTTTCAGAGATCAGGGAATTGGTATTGTTTAATAAGCTGGGCGGGGAAGTGAGTGTCACAAAAACCGAAGAGGGGGTTGTCATAACCATGTCGGATTTGCTTCTTTTTGCCCAGGGAGGAACTCAATTGTCCGGAAAAGGGCTGGATATCCTTGAAAAGTTGGCATCTGTCCTATCCAAGCTTGCCTACCAGGTTAAGATAAAAGGGCATACGGACAGCGAGCCCATGTCTTCGGCTTTTTTCCCGTCGAATTGGGAATTGTCCAGCGCCAGAGCATCCACCGTGGTACGACTATTGGTCCAAAACGGGGTGTCTCCCAAGTATATCTCAGCTGAAGGGTATGCCCAATACCACCCCGTGGCCACCAATGATACTGCACGGGGCAGGGCTAGAAATCGGCGGGTTGAAATTGTATATGAGCGGGATAGCATTGCCAGGCAATTTGCCGATTTTAAGAATTGACTGGAACTATTTGTTAGGTGGCGCTTTGGGTTCTGGCATCTTCCAGGGCAATTTCAAGCTCTGCCACCCCGATTTCCGGCATTCCTAGAATGTCAGCTTCCTTTGAGCTGACAATTCCCGCAAGATCGGTTTCAGGGCCATTGGTTTCTATTTTCATGCACACCGCATTCACAAGCCTGACAATCAGCAACAGCATATTTGAATGATCATATTCATCGGTATGGTGATCCCGTGCAATAATCCTGTATTGTTCTGGCAGATGCCATTTGGTGAGAAGGTTATATCCCATTGCCGAGTGTAGGTTGTCCAGTATTTTATCAATGAGTTGCGGCGGTGGTTTAAATGCGGCTGTTTTGGATTGAAAAGTTTTTTCGATGGCCGTTAAAAGATATAATTTGCCCATGTCATGGAGAAGTCCTGCAATGAAGGCCTTGGAGGTTAAATCTTCCATGGACAGATATTTGACCGTCCACAAAGACCCAATGGCGCATGAAACCGAATGGTTCCACAAACGGATCTGGTATGGCCTTATCAAGGGATGGGATGACCTGAAATTTTGCTGGTGCAGCACCTTCATGACAATATTGACCATTTCATCCTGTCCCAGTCGCACCACTGCATCATTAATGGTGTCCACGCTTCCCAATCCCCTGTAAAACGGGGAATTGGCTGTTTTGAGTACCTGGCCTGTCAGTGTGGGGTCCATACGGATCAATCGGGCCAATACCTCAAAATCCGGGTCTTCCTTTGTGGCCTCTTTTTGTATTGTCAAAGCCTTTGGACTGAGTACGGGTAAGGATTCCTCTTTTTTGATCTGTTGCTTTATAATCTCAATTATGCTGGCCTTCTGTGGCATGTTAGGATACTCCTAGCAATCGGTTGATCTCATAGATGGGGCGGGGGGCTAACAGCCGGGGGATGCATCTGAAGGTTTCTTCCAGGGTGGTTATTCCCAAAGAAACCTTGGACAATGCATCTTCCATCAATGTAACAAGGCCTGTGGTTTCCATACTGATTCGTCTGAGTTCATAGCTGGATTTGCAATCTAAAATAGCTTCTTTTACAAAGTCATCCAAAACCAGCAACTCAAATACAGGAATCCTGCCTTTGTATCCTGTATGGTTGCATACCGGGCATCCTTTTCCTTTTACCAATGGGTATTTTTTTATATCATCTGGGGTATAACCCAGAAGTTTCAGGTCCGAGGAAGAGGGAGTATAGGGTTCCTGGCAATGGGAGCAGACCTTTCTTAACAGGCGCTGGGCCAGGATGCATATCACTGTGGAAGAGATCAAAAACGGTTCAATATCCATGTTCATCAAGCGTATCAGCCCGCTGATACTGTCTTCGGTATGAAAGGAGGTTAAAACCTTATGGCCTGTGAGGGCTGCCTGGACAGCCACGTTGGCCGAATAATTGTCCCTGATTTCTCCGATAACGATAACATCCGGGTCCTGGCGAACAATATGGCGCAGGGTTTCTTCAAAGGTCAGATTGATCTTGGGATCAATTGAGCACTGGGAAATCCCTTCCACCACATATTCAACCGGGTCTTCAGCGGTAATTATACTGGTCTGGGGATTGCTGATCTCGGACACGCATGAATAAAGGGTGGTTGTCTTTCCAGACCCGGTCGGCCCTGTGATAAGCATCACCCCGCTGGGGACATTCAAAACATCTTTTTTGAATCGTTCCAGCATTTTTGGCTGCATTCCGATGTTGTCAAATTTTATGATCTGGTCAATGCGGTTTAAAATTCGAAGAACAATTTTTTCACCAAATATTGTCACAAAAACAGAGGTTCTTAAATCAAAAGAATTGCCCTTGTACTCAAAGGTCATTCTGCCGTCCTGGTGCCGTCTTTTTTCAGCAATATTGGCTTTGCACAACACTTTGATACGGGCTGCAACCATGGTGGCGGCATTGATGGGAAACACCTTATAGAGCACAAGAATTCCATCTATCCTGAACCGTATCTGGAGCCGTTCTTCAAAGGGTTCAATGTGGATATCAGATGCTCCCTGTTCGATGGCATTGCCGATGGTGGAGTCCACAATGCCAATGGCCGTATTTTCATCTACAACAGCTCTTATGTTGATTGCACCGGAACCTAATTTTTCAAGTTTTTTTTCAATCATATAGGGAGCGGCAATACCAATGGTAAAATTTTTACCAAATAGCTTTTCTGCTCCCTGGATATCGGTCTTACTGAATGGGTCGGCAAAGGCAATCAATGTCTTGCCCTTTACTTTTTTTACGGGCAGAAAATGGTTGGCCATGCACCACTTGATGGGTATGTTTTCAAAGGCGTTTGAATCCACCTCTTCAATGGACAGGTCAATGAATCGAAATCCAAGCTGGATAGAAAGAGCATCAATGAAAGCATTTTCACTCAGATATTGTTTTTCGACAATGATTTGTCCAAGCCGTTTGCCGGGCTCGGTTTTTTGGATGTTGAGTGCGGCATTGAGTTTTTCCTGGCTCAGATATCCGAACTCAACCAGAAGATCTCCTATTCGCAGGGAAAGATGATTGGCACGCAATACCTCTTTTACCTGGGTTTCATTAATATATTTAAGATCTTTTAAGGTGTCGATCAGGGTTTTCCCAGACCCCAGTTTTGATTGTACCCGCTTTGCGTATAGGGCATTTTCCTCTGTAAGCAGTTCTTCTTTCAGCAACAAAGAGACAATTTCACCCAATTCGCTATTCATCTATTCATTACTCCGTCTAATAGTTGGGATTCATGGACAATGATTCGTATAAGATCTTTGTTGGGGATGTTTTTTTTCATACCCGGGCATGCACCTGCCATGGCATTCCAGTTTTCAGGATTTTTGATGATGGTTTTAATATAGGGCCATGCGCGGCACATATAGGGTTTGACCGGGTGAATTGTGCATTGCTTTTCTTTATCAAAAAAAACACATGATCCGTTGGGGCCAAGGGTTAATACAGGCCTGGACCCGGACATGTCGCAATGGGTTTCAACAAATGTTTCTGGGTCTGCATTGATAAAAGAGGCAATTTTGATAATGTCCTGGTCTGTCACATAGGTGCCACCAAATCCTTTGCAGCATTCCCCGCAGAGCCGGCATTCAAAAATGTCTTTGGCAGTTTTATATTTAGAATCCATATCGTTTTTCCATTGCTTTTTGCATTGTTAAGGGGTCGACATATTGCAAATCTCCCCCCATGGGAACACCCGAGGCGATCCGTGTAATGGTCAGGCCTCTTGATTTAAGGCGGTCCAGGATATAGGCTGCAGTTGTCTCTCCTTCCACATCGGTTTTTGTGGCAAGTATGATTTCCCTTACTTTTTTGGGATCTGCTCTATTGAATAATTCAGTCAACCGGATATCATCCGGGCCGATACCGTCGATGGGAGACAGGGCACCACCCAGGACATGATAAGTACCTGAGAAGACATTGGCCTTTTCAATGGCTGCCATATCCTTTGGGTTTTCAACCACACAAATCAAGGAATGGTCCCGTGCCGGATCTGTGCATATCCGGCACTTTGGTTTGTCGCTCAGGGCAAAACAGGAGGAACAAAGCTTGACACTGCTCTTGAGCTCAATAATATCTCCTGCAAGTGCGGCAGCCTCGTGGTCCGGTGCATGCAGGATATGAAGTGCCAGCCGTTCTGCTGTTTTTTTTCCAATGCCCGGGAGGGTAGACAGGGAATTAATCAGCTTTAAAATTGCCTCTGGATAATGGTTCACTTAAGTTTACATGCCTGGTATGTTGAGCCCGCCGGTGAGCTTGCCCATTTCAGAGGAAACCATTTCCTGGGATTTTTTTAAGGCATCATTGACAGCGGCCATTACAAGGTCCTGCAACATCTCAATATCTTCCGGATCAACCACTTCCTTTTCAAGAACAATGGATTCTATCTTTTGACCACCATTGGCAATTACTTTTACCATACCGCCACCGGCAGAGGCTTCTACTGTTTTTGTCGCCAGCTCTTCCTGTGTTTTCAACATTTTTTTCTGAAGTTTCTGGGCTTGTTTCATCATATTATTCATATTTTTCATGTTTATAAACTCCTGTGTTACTATCTGTTTTTATTAATTTATGACCTGGCCATCAAAGATGCGTTGGGCATCAAGAACCAGAGGGTGGTTGCGTGCAACCATTTTCTGGTTGGCCTTTTGCTTATCGGGTTTGCCGGGTAGTTCGTTTTCTGACATAATTATGATTTCAAGTTGTTTGCCCAATAAATTTTTACAAAGAGAGTGTAATTCTTCTTTTTTTGTCTTGAGCCTGGACTTGTGAAAAGCAGAAACTTTATACAATTTTACCTGGACAGTTTCCAAACTTGACTCATCCACCTGACCTTTTGAAAGCAGGGCAAATATAAAAGGCAGTTTTGTTTCAATTATTTTTAAGAAATTGGTCCAGGTTTTTGGGCCTGCTTCATTTGAGCCTGCTTCTGCGGGGGTTGTCTGGCTATCTTTACTTTGCAAAGGGGATGATGGTTCCGCTTTCACCTGTATTGGAGTGGTTGTTGATACCATAGGGGGTGTGGGTTCCTCTACAGATGGCTCCAACATAGGCACGGGTGGCGTGATATCCTGCCTGATATTTGGATGGGCGTGGGGACCTGCCAAAGCCTGTTCCGTCAGTTTTGAATCTATCTGTCCTGCCAGAAGGTCCAGTTGCTCAATGATCCGGTCCAGTTGTGCGCCCGGATTGATCTGGATCAGTTTGAGCAGAACCATTTCCACTGCAGTTTTTGTATGGGAAGAAAATTTTACAATGGATTCTTCATTTAATAGCAATTGCAAAAGCATACCAAGGTAATTAGGTGGCAATTCATTTACTGCCTGGGATAGCTTTTCTTTTTCAACATCGGTAAGATTGACAGCCGAGTTGTCCTGGCCGCAAAGTTTGATTACATTTAAATTTCGAAAATGAAGTATTATATTGGAGAAAAATTTTTTTAAATCCTGGCCTGAATCATTCACAATTTCAATTATGTGGATAAGTTTTGCCCCGTCTTTTTTAAACACAGCAGATGAAATATCATGCATGAGCTTTCGGTCCATTACCCCAAGGTTGTCTATCACCTTGTTATGGGGAATATCTTTGTCCGGGCAACCAGACAATATTCTGTCAAGGAGGCTTAAAGAATCCCTTATGGACCCGTCGGCTTCAAGGGAAATTAGATCCAGGCTATCCCGTCCTATTGTAAAACCTTCCCTGGTACAAAGCATTTCAAGGTGAGTTGAAATTTGCTCAAGAAGAATTCTGCCAAGGTCATGGCGCTGGCATCTGGATAAAATGGTGGCAGGTATTTTATGCACTTCCGTGGTGGCAAATATGAACAGAACATGGGCTGGTGGTTCTTCCAGGGTTTTCAGTAATGCATTAAAGGCCGCCGTGGACAACATATGTACTTCATCAATAATATATATCTTGTAGGGGGCAGTTGCCGGCATATAAGTGACATTTTCCCGAAGATCCCTGATCTGGTCAACACTATTGTTGGATGCACCGTCAATTTCAAAAACATCGGAACAATGTCCTTCAATGATGTCCGTGCAGGTTTTGCAGGTGTTGCAGGGGGTGGGTGTGGGGCCGGTGCGACAGTTCATGGCCTTGGCCAGAATTCTGGCAATAGTTGTTTTTCCTGTACCCCTGGGGCCGGTAAATAAAATGGCGTGGGCAACACGGTCAGCAACGATTGCATTCTCAAGGGTGCGGGTTACATGGGACTGACCGACAACTTCATCAAATGTTTGGGGCCGATATTTTAATGCTAATACTTGATATGACATGGATGTCCGCTAATTGCTGTATGGCGGAGAGGGGGGGATTCGAACCCCCGGTACCCGGTTAGGATACACACGCTTTCCAGGCGTGCACCTTCAGCCGCTCGGTCACCTCTCCGCAGTCAATTAATTCAAGGCAAAATAGTATCTTTTTGCCTTTGTGTCAAGGTTTAAACATGGCTTCATATTCTTTTGTTGGATTATTTTTAGCCTCATATATATATAAGGGTGGTTTGACAAGGCAATTGCCATGACCCTCTTTAAGGGCTGAGACCAGTATCAGTTTGGCATTATTATTTTTTTTAGTGTGAATAAACCGAATCCAGTTCAGTTGAAAATCAAAGGGTTGCATGTCAAGGACAAGGTCTGGCAACCGTTCTGCAGGAAATATAAAAATGACCTGCCCACGGGGTTTCAAAAGTCTGTTTGCACTTGAAAAAAATTGTGACAGCTCCAGTTTAATTTCATGTCTGGCCACGGCTTTCTGGATATTAGGGTTCAGCCGTCCTGTATTTTTTTTTTTATAAGGGGGATTGGAGACGATAATATCAGCCAGTCCCCGGGTGTCAGAAGATGTGGTGGTACGGATATCTTTATTTAAAATTTGAATTTGGTCCGATAATCGGTTCTGCACTATATTTTTAATTGCAAATTCAGCCAGCCCGGACTGGATTTCAACGCCTATAATATTGACATCCTTGAACCTAAATCCCAGAATCACCGGGATAATACCGCATCCGCACCCAATGTCAATTATTTTACAACTTTGGAAAGGAACAACATGGGCAGCAAGGATAACAGGGTCCATGGAATAGTGGTACCCGATTTCCGGTTGATAAATTTTTATCTGGTTTTCAAAAAAAGTGTCAACTGTGGATTTTACCAATTTTAAACCGGATCTGTTTGACAAGATCCTTGTCCATTTTTTTATTTATGGTAGTGATCATTTCTTTTTCGAGAAATTTAAGCTGATGAATCCAGGTGGAACTTGAAACATTAACCGTCAGATTGCCGTCTTTAAAGGCATCTGGTTTTGCATTCATGGCAATGGGCCTGCCCACTGCCGAATCCCAGATATCCCATATTTGGGTCATATCAGTGTCCCTGGCCGGCCGGTATTTTCCAAGGGCTGAATTTAAAATGTCACTGATATGAATTAGTTTGCTATCTTTTTTTTTAGTCATTGTTTTTTATTCAATAGTCTGTCGGATTGATTGCCTTCTTGCTATAACCTTTATCTGCATACCATAATCTATCATTGGAATATACCAAAAATATAATTAAATATTGCTATTTTAAACTAAGATACGGTAATGATCATGATCAAATAAATATTGCCTTTTGGGGTTGATAATTATAAATATGGTCATATTTTGCTATTCAAAATAGTTCAATAGAATGGGCAAATAATGAGAAATTACGTCAATAATTTTTATACAGGATTTATTTATGAATTGGGATTGGGAAAAACTAAGGGATAACCAGCAAAAGTATGAGAAAAAACAGAGTGGCGGCGGTCCGGGCATGCCCAGGCCGCCCCAGATGGACGAACTTATGAATAAATTCAAAGGGTTTCGCTTCCCGGGTATTTTTTTGGTTGGTTTTGTTCTTTTGGCGTTATATTTTGGATCTTCTACCTTTTTTACGGTGGATCGAAATGAGGTTGGTGTGATCCAGAGGTTTGGTAAATATAGCAGACTTGCCCAACCCGGTTTGAACTTTAAGCTGCCTTCGGGTATCGAGAAAGTTACAAAGGTGAATGTTAAAACACCCGAAACAGAAGAGTTCGGCTTTAATACTTATGGAAGCAGCGATAAATATCGGACGTCTGCTGCGACTCCGAGACAGGAATCTTCACTTATGCTGACAGGGGATTTAAACGTTGCCGTGATTCCCTGGATCGTTCAGTACAGACGGTCTGATCCACGGGCCTTTCTTTTTAATGTGAAGAATGTCAAATCCTTGCTTCGAAGTATGTCAGAATCAACTATGAGAACCGTTGTCGGGGACAGGAGTATCAACGAAGTGATCTCCGGTCGTGAGGAAATCGCACTGGCTGCCAAGGAGATGCTCCAAAAGGAGATGGAC
>DAOWDR010000087.1 GCA_030638935.1 Desulfobacteraceae bacterium
GACAAAAGACTCGGTATGCTACCTTAGACTTCAAAATCTCCGTCGAAGCCATTTCGCCCCCAAATTGTAAAAGAACATTTTCTATGTTTGTATTATAAGGATTTTGGGTAAAAAAGTCAATACAGATTCATGAACTGGAGTACTTCTTTCTTTCCCTGTCCAATTCTCGATTTACATCTTTTTGTTTGATAGTTTCTCTTTTATCATAGAGTTTTTTACCCTTACCAAGCCCGAGTAACACTTTAATTTTATCATTTTTAAAATAAATTTTCAGGGGGACAAGGGAGTATCCCCTCTCCTTTATTCGGGCAGATAATTTTTTTATTTCACGCCTATGGACCAAAAGCTTGCGGGTTCTCAAGGCCTCGTGGTTTGCATTATAGGCATATTTGTATGGGGAAATATGCAATTGCCGTAAAAAAAGCTCTCCGTTTTTAATATCTGCATAGGCATCCTGGAAACTTACCCGCCCTTCCCTCATGGATTTGACTTCCGAGCCGACAAGAACAATACCGGCCTCATATTCGGTGTCAATATGGTAGTTAAACCTTGCTTTTTTATTGGTGGCAATGAGTTTTATATAGTCTGAATTCATGCCTTATTCTTCCGTTTCTCTGTAGGGTAGAATATCTTTGTATTCTTCCTGGATAAAAGTGGATATTTCTTCTGTTGTCTGGAACTCAAACAGTTTTTTTGCATTTTTACATGCCAGCTTGAAATCCATATTTCGAATCATTTTTTTGATGACAGGAATGGAGGCGGAGTTCATGGACAGATTGGTCAGGCCTAAACCGACCAGCACCGGTATATTTATAGGGTCACCGGCCATCTCTCCGCACATGACCAGCTCAATACCTTTTTTTTGGGCAGCCCCATGGGTCATTTTTATCATTTTCAATACAGCCGGGTTCAGGGCCTGGTATAGATGGGCTACCCGGCGATTACTCCGGTCAATGGCCAAGGAATACTGGATCAGGTCATTGGTGCCGATGCTGAAAAAATCAACATGGGAGGCAAGTTCTTCTGCCATAATAACAGCAGATGGTACCTCTATCATAATTCCCAGGGGAATATCCTTGTTAAAGATCTTGTCTTCGTTTTCAAGTTCAAGGATTGCTTTATTCAGCACTGCCTTTACCCTGAGGATTTCCTCCACGCAGGAGATCATGGGAATCAACAGCTTGATATTGCCAAAGGCAGCAACCCTTAAAATGGCCTTGAGCTGGGTAATGAAAATATCTTCATTTTCCAGGCAGAACCGCACCGCCCTCAGCCCCAGGGCAGGATTTGCTTCCTCAACGGGATCAATATAGGGGTTAACCTTATCTCCGTTGATATCCAGTGTCCTGATTGTTACAGGTTCCGGATTCATGAGTTCCACCAGCTCTTTGTATTTTTGGAGCAATTCGTCTTCCGTGGGAAACCGTTTCAGATTAAGGTATAAAAATTCTGTCCTGAAAAGGCCAACACCCTTTGCCCCATTGTCCTTGGCAGAGACAACCTCTTCAACCAGCTCAATATTGGCCATGAGGTTCAGGGTAACCCCGTCACTGGTGACTGCAGGTAAATGGCTGTCTCTTTCAATGTCCGCCCGATATGCTTCAAAACGTTCCAGACGTTCTTCGTATTTGAAAAGGGTGTCTTCATCAGGGTTGACAATGATGATCCCGGATGAGCCGTCCACAATGAGAATGTCATCATTATTGATACTTACACTGGCTCTGCCCAGCCCCATTACCGACGGAATTTTCAGGGATTTGGCTACAATGCTGGTATGGCAGTTTTTTCCTCCCCTGTCAGTTACAAAGCCTTTAATCCTTTCCAGCTGAATTTGACTTGCATCTGCCGGAGACAGGTCATGGGCAACAAGGATAACCCGTTTATTAATATCCCTGATCTTAATATCCTGGGCCCCAACAAGATGGGACATGATCTTGTCAGATACCTGGACAATATCGTTTATCCGGTCTTTCAGGTATTGGTCGTCTATCTGCTGGAACATGGTTTTGACCTTCCTGGATACCTTGCGCAATGCCCACTCTGCATTGATCATGTCCCGGGAAATGGTCTCGATGGTCTTGCCGTAAAGCATTTTATCCTTGAACAAAACCATGTGGGTTTCCAGAATATTTAAATTTTCACCCAGGTCATGATCAAGGGATTTTATTACCTTTGCATGATCGTTTTTTGCTTTAATGACTGCATTCTTAAACCTATCGATTTCAGCCGACACCATGGTCTCACTGACTGGATACCGTTTGATGAGGTTGACCCCTTCGCGGTCAACAATATATGCCTTGCCGATACAGATCCCTGGAGATCCGCTGATGCCTCTGATAGTCATCTGACCTGGCCGGGTCTTATTCATTGTTTAATTCTCCAAAACCAATGTCAAAAAATGCCTTGATCTGTCCCACAAGCTCTCTATCCTCATCTGATTCCGCCTGAATTGAAATTTGTGAGCCTTTTACGGCACCTAGGGTTAAGATATCAATAATACTTGAGGCATCCACCGTACAAGACCCATTGAAAAGCCAGATTTCACCTGCACTTTCCATGGCAATTTGTGCTATCTTTGCGGCAGGTCTTGCATGCATTCCCAGTTCATTTATCACAATAGTCTGCTGAGAAAGTAATTTTTTTTTATTCACTCTTAATTCTTTCTATGAAAATTTTTCTTTTTTTTATATCTTTCAGTTTGAAAAGTCAATGAGCAGCAGTGTGTATAATTGACGCACCAAGCTGGTTGAAAGGCTAATTTTAATTGTTTGTTCTATACCATATTTTTGTCTTTTGTACCAGATTGATTTCTTTAAACCACTAAACTTATGGAACTTTAAACACCATGGAAAATCATAACACCAGATCAAAATATCCCATCAATGATTTTAAAAGCGGTGAATCCTGGAGATTGTTTAAAATCATGGGGGAATTTGTCGAAGGCATTGATTCTCTGCATTCAGTTGGCCCTGCCATCTCAATATTCGGTTCGGCTAGAACAGACCCCAAGGACCCTTATTATAAAAAAACCCAGGAGTTGGCATCCCTATTTGCAAAATCAGGATATTCCGTTATCACCGGTGGAGGCCCGGGTATGATGGAAGCGGCAAACAAAGGGGCCTTTGGTAAAGGTGTTGAGTCCGTGGGGTTAAATATCAACCTGCCCTTTGAGGAAAAAGTGAATCCCTATACAACAAAACAGATTGAATTTGATTATTTTTTTGTGCGTAAGGTTATGTTTTTGAAATATGCCAAAGCCTTTATCATCATGCCGGGCGGTTTTGGCACCCTGGATGAATTGTTTGAAACCATAACCCTGATACAGACAAAAAGAATTCGTCAGATGCCGGTCATCCTTATGGGTACCAAATTCTGGAACGGCCTGGTTGAATGGATAAAAGGGCCAATGATGACTGGGATGATTTCACCACAAGACCTTGATCTCTGCCATGTTTTGGATGATTCCCAAAAAGCGCTTGAAATTGTAGAAGAGTTTTACAAAGTAAAATGACGGGTAATATTGTCTTAATTTTATTGCCTGGCCATTCCCTTTGCAAAATAAAAAACCGTTTTTATGGGGAATTTTTTGAGACCAAGGGTTTTTAGAATATGTTTTTTGGCTGTTTCCATTGTTGAAAAAGTTTTGTTTGGCCAGGAGGATCTGAAATACATTTCACCCCATGAATTAATATATAGGGCACAATAGTCTGTGATACTTGTCTGCTGCTTGGCGGCATAAAAATTTATGGAAATAAAAAGAGAAGCGATCTTTGGTTTACCCCTGCGTAATTCATTAAAGTGAACTTGTTTTTTTATGTGGGGATTAAAAAAATCATACATTGCTTTGAAAAGTTTTTCAATGTCTTCATGGGTAACCACCGTGGGGTTAGGTATCAGGTTGACAATGGAATTACTGCTATAAAGGTGATTATTGATCAGCCATGCCCCGATTTCCTCAATGGAATTGGCCTTGGCCAAAGAGTCATCCTGACGAATTTTTAAGTCTTTATGGAACAGTTCCCATAACCCCGGGGTTCCAGATTTTGGGATATGTTTTAAATGCAATCGTGCAAACAGTCTGTCTCCCCGGGATACCAAAAGAATTTTCTTTATTTTATAGGGCTTTTCCAAAAAGACAATGTCAACTTTTCTTTCCAGCACTTTCCTGTCTTCGTTTGAGATCATCAATCCGCCCCTGGATTGATTCTCAAACTGTTCTTTAACCCCATTAAATTTTGTCTGCATATATTGTTCAATGGTGGATGATAGTCTTTGGATGCTTGCATATGGCCATTCTCTATATTTCCCTATTTCAAAAAGGCGCTTTTCGTCCCATCCCCAGGTCGCAAGGCATTTTTCCAACAAAATTTTTCTTAAGCCAAATATGGTGTTGTTGATTTCCCCTTGTTTTGAGATCTCAAGTTTAAGAAAAAAACAGGTCAGAAGCAGATTGACCGACTGGGTGTCGTTGTTTTCATGATAATAGTCAATCAGATGTTTCAAAAGAATGATATAGGAATCGTTCTGGGCCAATTTGAGATGGGTGCCTGAATTCATCCATTCGTTTTTGTATTGATTGCACAGTAAGGATTCTTTTCCATAGGCATGGATATATTTTTCAAGCAAGGCCATTTTTATAACGGATTTAAAAGGACTTTTCAGCCATTTGAACATCTGCCAAATTGAAGCACCAAAGTATTCATTAACCGGAATTGCGTGGATATCACCAAGGTCCATATACCGGTGGGACTTGGCAAAACGGCCTACCCGATCCAGGATCATATTGTAGTAATTTAGGCTGATGGTTGTTGGCAGGACAGCCCACAGCGGCAATTTGCCGGCAACATGAATCATGGTCCGGTAAAATTCTTCTTTCAGAAGCCTGGATTGGGCAGATCCTGAGCTTTCCTGGGTGGAATCTCCAAAATCATTGTTCTTGGCCTTTAGTATATCCACAATAAAAAAGGTCACCCGGGTCTTAAATTGATTCCATGCCATGGTTTCAAGAAGTTCAAGTTTTTTTCTTAAACGTTCAAAGCCGTAGCTGTCTATTAGATTTTCATTGATACAGACCCAGTAATCAATATCCGACTCAAATGTCTGGGCAAGAGAGCCAACGCTTCCCATGGTAAAAAGTCCTTCAATAAGTGGTTTAACACTTCTCCCGATTTTAAATTTATTTTTACCGGTA
>DAOWDR010000012.1 GCA_030638935.1 Desulfobacteraceae bacterium
CTTCATCCAACAGGGCTTGCTGATTCTTATCAATGGGATTTTGTTCCAACGCAAAAAACAAACCTTTAAAAAGAACAGCCACATCCGCATCCAGTGCTTTTTTAAGCCTGCTTGGTTTGACATTAAAATCATCCCGTATATTCAGCATGCTTCCTGGCTTTCGGATCGGTTCTGACGTATCATTTCAATATACATCAACACCTGTCCCAATGTGAGGTCAGAAATTTGTTGGGGTGACCAGCCAAACTCCCTGGCCAGAATAAAACAAGCCTTGGCCATGGGCTCTTGAACCGCTTGGGTTAGTTCATCCTCGCTGGCCTTTAATCCGCTTATTCGTTGAACCTCACCCAGTATATAACGAATGAGACCACTGTTTAATTTCATCACATTCTCATAACTCAACACAGGCTCTATAACCGACTCTTTCACCATAAGTGCCGACATCAATCCATCGTCGTCCCGGGATGCTTTTAAGATACGTTGCACAGAATTCATGGACAAGGGTCTTAACTTAATCTTTAATTTCGGGCTGTCTTCAGATTCCAGCTGCCCCGGGTTAATCACCTCGTCCGGTACTTCCATATCATAACTGAGCGTACTGCCGGCCAACAACTCTTCGGCGCTTAAATAAGCCATTATTTAAGCCTCCGCATCGTCTACACCAACCCATAGGGCCTGGAAGCCGACCTTTTCCATTACAAAGTCGTCTTCGGGAATATCAAAGGACCAATTATCCAGTTTTACGCCGTACAGGGTCACGGCAGATGATGTGCCTGCCTTGGCCGGATTTTCCATGCGCAGACTCAAATTAAATGTTGGGCTGATAAAAGTGCCTGCCGGGCGACTTGATGCCGCATCTCCAAGAAACATTTTCAGCAGGGCTCCGTTGATGAAGGCACGGTCAATACTTCCATGGACATTGACATTACCCGGCCGCAGCTCGGTTGCATAACGCTGTCCCAATTCATGAAAGGGTTTTAAATCAGATTCCACATTCACCGATACACCCGTAACTCTTCCCACCGGCGTTAATGAATATGCATCTATTACCGCCTGGGCACTATCCCCTTCTGCGCCGCTATCGACGGAAACGGATATGGAGCCGTCTGAACCTCTATATACATTGGAATTGGCCATTGAATACTCTCCTTCTTATTTTAAACTCATATCAAAGTGTAAAAAGATTACGACAAATTCATAATAACTTTGACATAATCAATACTGAATGTGGGTTTCAGGTAAAGTGTGACTAGTGCCACTCCTGCAATCTCCTGTGCACGGGTAGCAGTTACTTCCAATTGAAAGTCTGTGAGCTGCTCATCCAGTAACATCTGGGATAAAAACCCATTTAGTGTGCCATACATTGCGCCGCGAACCCGTGCATTATTAAGTTTGCCGATATAAGGCAGTGTGGCACGGCGCACACCTTCCTTGGCATAATCAACAATCCTGCGAATGGAGATCTGTTTAAAGGCACCCGTATCAGTGGTAATCCCTTTAACAACACGATAACCTGCTTTTTTCTCAATCACCAGCACCCGATTATTTAACAAATTTTTAATTTTCCCGTCGTTGTAGTCGGTGGTGATGCCCGGTATTTTTAAGGTTTTATTTGTGGGGCTGACGTGGACGGCAAGGGATGCAACCAGGCCTGCTACCGCCGCTGCAGTATAAGCCGGCGGTAGCTTTACTTCTCCGCCGCCGATCAAATCAATGGCTTTAATGCCCGGCGCTGTTAAGATCACCCTGTCATCTGCAACCCCATCGGCATTTGCAGCAACTGCCGACGCTGAATCTTCATCCGCACCCACAAAGGTTAACCGTTCTTTTCCCGTGTTTTCTGTTTTCTCTGCATGGGCTGAAAGCGCAGCCGCTGCATCACTAAACCTGAGCCCGGCCAGTACAACAAGATTCACAGACTCGGTATCCAGTTGTTCAAGGGATAGGGTATATTGGGAAGTACCTGCGGTTTCCCCGTTTGCACCCCCCTCCAGAGGAAGAGCATCGGTCATAACATCGGGCAATCTCAGGTCCGAACCTGTGGCGATAGAGCTAATAACCAGAACAGAGGCGTTGTCAATATCACGCTTCAAATCTGTGGCATCTACAACGGTATAGGTTTCCTTAACATTAATATAACTGATTTCAATATCACGACATGCTGTCTGCAACACTTCGTAATAAGCCAAAATTGAATCTGTGTTAACCGGCAGATCATCTGCGTGGAATGTCATGGTTCCCGTTACAGAATCCACATGTACTTTGCCCTTTGCAGCAGAGCCTGTGGTGGCCAGTTTAAGCCTGAACGTCTGCCCGGTATCACCCCTGGTTAACTTAACAGCATTTCGAGGTGAATCGGCGATATTGGAATGCAAGGGCTGTAAGGGATCTGCTGTAACGTTCTGGCTACGATTTTCAACATAACCATTTTGCGAGGCTGTTTTAGCCCTGACATAAATACGATGGCCCCAGGTTCCCTTTGTTTTTGCTGTTAGAGTAACCACATCACCGGTACCATCCACCAGGGTTCTTGCGGCGGCAGATGCACTGTTTTTAGCAGTTCTCACTGCATATGCCGTGGATGCACCATTTGCAAACGCCTGCTGCAAAGCCCTCACAAGTGTCAACTCGTTGCTGTCTCCATCCACCCATGCATCATATTCGCCAAACACCTCACGGGCCTCGGCAAAACTTGACAGCAGGGCGACGGAATCGACCATACCTTTATTGGCAGTACCCACAATCCCCAAATTACCTGTTGCGATACCGCTAACCCCGATTAAACCTTCTGCTCGGACATCAATATAGGTGCCCGGTATTATCATCTCCGTAATTGATTCTGCCACGATACCTCTCCCTGTAAATTACGATTAATCGAATAGATTTTAGTTAACTAAGAAATTTTAATTAACCAACGACAAAGTCTTCTTCTAACTCACCTTCCAGGCGGACGGGAATTTGATTGATAATACCGGTTCCGGGTACTTCTTCAAATTGATACTCAAAGGTTACATTGATCCCAACAGACATTCGCCATAGTTTTCCATCATCAAAATAATCCGGTCCCTTGGACCCAGTCAGGTCCAATTTCCTGAAAATTCCATTTAAAGTAGCCGTACCACCCATATTAAAAACTTCAGTCATGAAAGCCCGCGATCTATCAACCACATTTTGACTTTCATCCGACCAGAGATGGGTATCAATACTTGCAAGAAATTGGCCCTGTATTATTATTTTATTGGCAATAGGATCTTCCTGGTGGACACCGATGCCATTTTTTTCTTTTTTAATACCCCTTAAAACCACGACATCATCGGGCAATCTGTTTGGGTTGCCAGAAGGTAAAGGAAGCGAACCAACAAGGTTATCAAGGTGATCCCACATTTCAGAAACTGCCGCTGAAAAACTCATTGTATGAACCAAGAAGCAGGGACATATAAAAACAGAGAACCTTTTTTACCGCTGTA
Source organism: Desulfobacteraceae bacterium (assembly GCA_030638935.1). Lineage (GTDB taxonomy): Bacteria > Desulfobacterota > Desulfobacteria > Desulfobacterales > Desulfobacteraceae > NBML01. The sequence continues at coordinate 3,468 of DAOWDR010000012.1, forward strand.
ACCGGAATTTGGAATCAAGAGAAACAACTGCCGCTGGGATCTGTTTTTTTTTGTGGAAATAAAGCAAGTATTGTCATGCAACCCATTCATGATGCACACCCCTCATCGTGAAAAAATGGATTAAATTTAAAATTTTAATTTGCTTTGAGATTTCTAATTACACAATACTTATTATTGTAACAGAACCCTGTCAAGTAAAATTTATTTATTGGATGCTTTTTTCAAAAATCCATCCAACAATTATATACACATCCCAGTCTAATTTTGCATTTTACGAAAATAAAATCGCATAAAAACTTTATACTTGATTCTATTTACCAAAATGAAGTAAATAAACCTAAAGTTTGATATTCTGAAATGTTGCAATAATTTTCTATGGATAATCACTGTGGTGATGCAACCGCAGCCTATATTTTCTTTTTGGGAGGTGTGAATGCAAAAAAAAGCATTATTCCTATTTTTTTTAGCCATGGCTATAGGCCTCACACTTATTATATTCAGCCGCCAGGATAATGAGAATATCAGGAATTTAACAGATAGTGATATTGTCGGTCATAGTAACCAGGATAAACTCTCACCATTTTTTAAAAAAAACAGGACATCAATTTATTTTGGTGTTTCAATATCTAAAACTGGCAGATTTTCCGTGGAAGGTGAAAATGTTATCCAAGGTTATGATCTCTGGCAGGAACATGTTAATAAAAATGGCGGAATAAAAATTGATGGTAAATCATACCCGGTAAAAATTAAATATTATGACGATAACAGCAGGATTGAAAAAGTAGAAGAAAATATCCTAAGGTTGATAGAGGAAGATAAGGTGGATTTTATTCTGGGCCCCTTTACCAGCGGATTTAATTTGGCTGCCAGCCAGATAACTGAAAAACATGGTAAAATAATGATAGAATCTGGAGGTGCCTCCGACTCAATTTTCACAAGGGATCAGCACTTTACCTTTGCAACACAAACTTCAGCCAGTTGGTGGTTTAAAGATTTTTTTGATATGATATCCCAAACAGATCCTGCACCAAAAACCTATGCTCTGATAACCCCTGATAAGTTATTTACACGAAGCGTAGCCAAGGGCGTTCAAATATGGGCTGCCACAAAAAAAATCCAAGAAGTGTATTATCAGGTTATTGACAAAGAAACAGATAATTTTATCCCCTATCTGCTGGAAATGGTGCCGAAAAAACCAGATATTATTATATTAACCAGCCATTACCATGACGCTGTAGACTTTAGCATACAATTGTCAAAGGTAAAAGAATTGAGACCACAGGCGGTTGTCATGACCATAGGCCCTTCTGAAATAAATTATGTTCAAGATGTGGGGGAAGGGGCAGAGGGCATGATAGGTGTCACACAATGGGTTGCCAACAGTTCATTTAACGGGCCTGTTTTTGGTACACCCCAGAATTATGCAAGGGAATTTATGAATAAATATGGTCAGGTCCCCACCTACCAGGATGCCCAGTCAAGTGCAACAGGGGTAATTTTTCAGTTAGCCCTGGAAAAATGCAGCTCCTTCAATGCAAAGGAGGTATTAAAAAATCTCAGAACTCTGGATGTAGAAACCTTTTATGGAAGGGTAAGGTATGATCTAAGGGGTATGAATATCGGGCATAAAATGGCCCTTGTGCAAATTCAACAGGGCGAGATGAAAGCCATATGGCCCCCAAAAACCGCTGAAAGCGCTATAATATTCCCCCTAAATACCAATAATATAAAGGAAATCAAATAAGGTTAATTTAAAATTATATGCAAAAAAGAACCGGTCTTTTTGATAAACTTTTAATTTTACACCTTTTTTCTACAAGTGTTTTATTTATTATCATTATTATTTCCTATTATCATATTGAAAAGGATAATTTTAATAAAACCCTGATTAAAAAGTCTGTTCTGATACATGATCTTTTGGAAATCTCATGTGTTGACCCCATAGTAGGCACAATAGCCTATGATAGAACCGACCAGACCATTGAAGCCCTATATAAAAAGAACCGGGAAATTGTCTATATTGAAATTTATGATCCAAAAGCCCACATTATTGCTTTTGTAGGTAACCCTCCTAAAAAACCCCTTGGTGCAGAAGAAATCAATCTATTGTTCAAACATTCCCATCAAGGTCAGCAGACAAATAAAAGTCAAGATCATGATGAACTTATGACATATTTAAAAGCTGGGGATAACTATATAGGTTTGATCAGAGCAGGATTTACAAAAAAATATTTCCAAAAACAACTCAGGGGAAACATCTTGTATTTTCTCGGGTTTTTCATCACTGCCATTGCCATAACCAGCCTTATTTTTTATGGGTTTACCAACAGGTGGATTATACTGCCCATTATTAATGTAAGCAAAATAATGAAAAATTTCGGTCAAGATGAATTAAACATCCTTTTGAAAAATATAAAAAAATACAATCAGTCAATTTCAAAGGATGAAATTGGAATTATGTCCATTGCTTTTGAGCGGATGATTTCATCAATTATAAAACGAACAGAGGAAAAAGAAAAGGCAGAGGAGCGTTATCGCTTAATAGCTGAAAATGTTGCAGATGTGATATGGACAATGAATATGAATTTTGATTTCACCTATATCAGCCCCTCTGTTTATCAACAAAGGGGATATACTGTCACAGAATCAATGGAACAATCCTTGGATGAAATGGTACCCCCCGGATCCCTGGAAAAAATGATAAACCTGCATAATCAAAAACTTATGCTCATCAAAGCAGGTGATCCTGACGGATGGGAATCGGTCATATTTGAAATAGAACAATATTGTAAAAACGGAGATAGAATCTGGACCAGCAACAATGTAAAAATTTTGTCCGGCCCGGACATGCAACCGTCAGGTATTCTCGGGATAGCCCGGGACATAACTGAACGTAAGCTGGCAGAGACAGCCCTTATGAAAAGTGAACGCAACTACCGGGAAATATTTAATGCAAGTAGTGACGCCATATTTATACGAGATGCCAAAACAGGTAAAATTATAGATGTAAATGAACCAATGTTAAAAATGTATGGATACAAAAAGCAGGAAGTTCTTGGATCAAATGTTGAAAATTTCAGTTCGGGTATAGCACCCTATAATCAAGACAATGCTGACGGAAAATTCAGAAGGATGAAAAAAGGAGATGCACTGATATTCGAATGGCAGGCAAAGAAAAAAAATGGAAAAATTTTTTGGGTGGAAGTCAATCTAAGGCTTTCAAAAATCGGAGATGAAAATAGAATTTTAACGGTTGTCAGGGATATTACCCAACGCAAAAAAACCCAGGAAATGATGGTACAATCGGAAAAAATGCTCTCAGTGGGAGGCCTTGCTGCAGGTATGGCCCATGAAATAAACAACCCCCTGGCCGGGATGATGCAGACCGCCAGTGTTATGGCGAACCGTCTGGGTAAAAACTCAAATATCCCTGCCAACCTGAAGGCGGCAAAAGAGGCGAACACCTCCATGGAAGCCATCCAAAACTTTATGGAAGCCAGGGGCATTTTTCAAATGGTCAAAACCATAAACAAATCGGGCAGGAGGATGGCGGTTATTGTGAACAACATGCTCAGCTTTGCGAGAAAAAGCGATGCCCGGATCTCTTCCCATTCCCTTTCTAAACTTCTCGACCAAACCCTTGAACTTGCAGCCACCGACTTTGATTTGAAGAAGCACTACGACTTTAAGATAATTGAAATCA
>DAOWDR010000230.1 GCA_030638935.1 Desulfobacteraceae bacterium
ACCGATTCAGGGGGCAATTATCTCACCGGCACCACGGATATCACCCGGACAGTTAATCTTGGTATTCCCGTAAAACAGGAAATCAGGGATTATACCCTGGTACTCAAGGGGCATATTTGCGTGGCCACGGCCCTGTTCCCAAAAGGAACCAAGGGTTTTCAAATTGACACCCTTGCCAGGCAGTTTCTCTGGAAAGAGGGTATGAATTTTGGCCATGGCACAGGACACGGTGTGGGATTTTTTCTCTGTGTCCACGAAGGGCCGGCAAGGATCAGCCCCCACCCCATAGATGTGGAATTAAAAAAGGGAATGCTCTTAACCAATGAGCCCGGCCTCTACCGGGAAAATCACTACGGCATACGTCTTGAAAACATGATTTTAGTGGATGAGGCCCACAAGACCGAGTTTGGCCAGTTCATGAAATTTGAAAACATGACCCTCTGCCATTTTGAAACTTCTCTTATGGACAGGCATCTGCTTTCCGATCCGGAAATTGAGTATCTTAACACCTATCATCAACAGGTCTATGAAAAGGTGAGTCCCGGCCTTGACCCTGAAGTTGCTGCATGGCTCAAAAAGAAGACAGCTCCACTATAGGCTTATAAATTGGGAATTATCGATCGGGACCCATTGATTTGTAATGGTAACCCCCTGCTCCCATGGGCAGGGGCATCCCTACAAAAAATTATACATTGAACCTGAAGTGAAGAACATCGCCGTCGGCCACAACATACTCTTTGCCTTCCACCCTCAGCTTTCCGTCCTCTTTAAGTTTCTGCTCGGTTTTATACTTAAAAAGATCTGTGCAGTGGTATGCCTCGGTCCGGATGAATCCCCGTTCGAAATCCGTATGAATAATTCCTGCAGCCTGGGGCGCCTTGGCGCCATTGGGAAAGGTCCATGCCCGGACCTCTTTTTCACCGGCTGTAAAATAGGTATTCAGTCCCAGCATTTCGTAGCCCTTACGGATAAGCTTGTCCAGGCCGGACTCTTCCAGGCCTGCCGCTCCAAGAAACTCCGCCTTTTCTTCTGCCGAGTCCAGATCGCTGATTTCAGATTCCAGTTTGCCCGAGATAACCACAACTCCGGAACCATCTTTTTCGGCAAATGCCCGAACCTTTTTTACATGGCCGTTATCATCTTCCAGTTCATCTTCACCCACGTTGCAGCAGTAGAGCTGTTTTTTCATGGTAATCAGGTGAAGATCGGCAATCATCTCTTTCTGGCGTTCATCTAAATTCACCTGGCGTGCGGGGATCCCCTCTTCAAGGGCCTGTATCAACAATGTCAGGACAGGCGCTGTGGCCTTTGCCTTTTCTGAAATCTTTTTGTCATTGGATTTTTTGAGCCGAACAAGGTTTTCCTGACGTTTTTTAACCGTCTCAAGATCTGCAAAAGCAAGTTCGATACCGATGGTTTCAATATCACTCTCCGGATCAACCCTGCCATCCACATGAACAACGTCGTCATCTTCAAAACAGCGAACCACATGGACAATGGCACCGACCTGCCTGATATGGCCCAGGAACTTATTCCCAAGTCCCTCCCCCTTGGAAGCTCCTTTTACAAGACCCGCAATATCAACGAACTCAACAATTGCAGGAATAATTTTCTGGGGGATGATATACTGGGTGATCTGAGCAAGCCTCTTGTCCGGAATATGTACGATGCCCACATTGGGTTCGATGGTACAGAAGGGATAATTTGCCGCTTCGGCCGGAGCTGATGTAAGCGCCGAAAATATAGTTGATTTCCCCACGTTGGGAAGTCCCACGATTCCACAATTAAGCTGCATAAAAGTATACCCTTTATTAAAAGACAAAACCCGGTATTCCATCTGCCGGGTCAATATTCAAAAAAATATAAGAAAGGGGTTATACAGTAGATTAAGCAATTTACAAACTAATTTATTATAAAGAAGAAATTCTCGGTGAGTGAATATATAGATACCTGAAAAGGCCTTCTGCAAAAATTTAAATATGTTTTTCGTAAAGAAAATAACAGCATAGGTTTTTTAAACCCAGGACTTTTTGTCTCCAATGATTGCCCCTTTACCCGGCACCGTCAGGGTGTAGGGACGCCGCTAAATCCCTTCCGCTCGTCCTGAGCGGAAGGGAAGCGGAAATGACCGAATCTATACCGTCCTGGTGATCCGGTCATTTAACGCCGCTCTGTCCCTTCACCCTGCCGATGC
>DAOWDR010000659.1 GCA_030638935.1 Desulfobacteraceae bacterium
CATCTCAAACCCAGTCGCCATGCCGAAAAGGATCGAGCCTAGGCCAGCCACCAGGTTCCCGGAGATAATGGATGTTCGGGCCCCCAATGTGTCTGCAATAACACCGGAGGGGATCTGCATCAAGGCATAGACGGCAAAATAGATGGCAGACAGGAACCCCAAACGGGTACCGTTGGTGTTGAAGTCTGCCATGAGAAATTCAGATACCACCCCCGGGGCCATGCGGTGAAAATAAACCAAGATATAGGTGAGGATGAGAATAGCAAATATGGACCATCTGGCCAGCTCAAACCGGGAGTTTGTCGTTTTAGAGAGAGTGATTGCTGCCAGCTTCATATGGGGATTCCTTCATGCTTCCCGGGATGTTAAAGTATCGAAACTAAAGGTTTATTGGAATTCTGTCAACCAATTTCTTCAGTGATCCTCCCCCGGTATTGCAGACATTCATACAAGACTCTCTAAGTTAAATTGTCCATGTTGACCGGTATAAAGACTGACTGACTGGGATTTTAAAAAAGCACTACTGGCAGAAAAAGTGTCCATGTTTTTGATCAAGGGATGAGCGAGTTTTATAACGTGCAGTCTTCAAATTCTCAGCATGGCTAAAGTATTATTTTGGTATCCATGACAATTCAGGCTGCGGAATACTACTGACAGGAATAATTATTATTGACTACCCACACCTGCCTTGATTTTCTGTATCGTCAAGATAATCATCCAGGTTATATGCCGATAATATTTAAGAAGTTTTCTCTCAAAATTTTATCTTGGATAGCTTGACTGGGAAAGATCCACATATACATTTTTATTGTTTTTAATTTTTTCCCATGCATCAGAATAAAGAGGGAATCCTGCATGTGCCAAGATAAGTTTGAGGTCGGGCACTTTTTTTAAAAGAACATCATAATACCCATGTTCATCAAAGCCAGCATGAATAAGGAGAGGTTTCCCCATTTTAGTCAGTTCAACTGCAATCGGAAGCAACTCAATTGGTTGGTAGCGGTGCCAGAAAGGATGGGCCTTGATTCCTATAAAACCAGGTCTATCTTTCCACTTGTTCAACTCCAGAATTTGATCTTTACCACCTCTTGGATTTATAAACACCCAAGCTAAAAATCTATCAGGGTTATTTGCTACAATTTGAAATACAGGGTCATTGTCAGGATTAGGGTAAAGTTAAAAAATACCCGCAGGGATTTTAATGTTCCCTTCTGGTGTAAAATTAGCCCCAAGAAGTTTGGCAAGGAAACGAAATTTTCTGTATGTTAATGAAAAACGGAAAATATTTAATATAAATTCTGATGGTTTAGGAATAGGTTCGTTTGTCACACCCATTAAAGCAACTTTGTCAACACCACATTCATCCATTTTTTTTAAAAGTTTATCGGCTGTTAAAAGCTTTGGCTCAAAATGATAATGGCAATCAATAATCATACAAAACTCTTTTATTTTTGGTATACAATTCCAAGGGCAAGACCAGCTGATTTAAACATTGCTGTTTCTTCTTCTCCAATGATTTTGGTCTTGGCCTCCTCAAAATCAGAGACACGGACTGGGTTTAACTCATCCACTTCCGATTCTGCGCTCAGCATCTTGTACAATTTATAATAAGTATGCCCATCTCCCAAGGTATGGTTCAATTGGCACAACCGCAACCTTAAACAATACTTCCTCTTTATCAGTTGCCGGTTTCGAACGTGCGCACTGGACAACAAACAATTAACGAGTTCTTCATAGGATTTGCCAAGCGAAAATCCCACATCTGATGATTCATATACAGAAAAATGTTTATCAACGGCACTCTCAACATTAAACCTCTTTGCATATGTCATTGCCACGACTCCATCTGCCATGCTCTTTTTTACGATCCGTGATGTGATCCAGGGTTTTTTTTCAAGATTTCTTTGCCCTCAACTGCAGGATTTTTAGTCAATAGAAACTCCTTTTGAGATAAACCTATAGATATGAAATGCTAAAATTTTTGATCTATAATTCAATACCAGCATTTATGTTCTGTGTAAATTATTTTTCCACAGGACCAACCCATTGCCCCTAAAGTTGACAAAAACAAGTGCATTTAGTATTTGATGGGTGTCCCGGCAGCCTGGTTGGCACTGGTCAGCCCAGGGTAGATCAATACCAGGGCAAATCAATGATAGGGAAATATTGGGCCAGGAATATTTTGGTCTTTTGAATTGGCAAACAATGGAAAACATGTGATATATGAATGGAAATAAACCGGCAAAATCCACTAACATCCTGATTTTAGGACTGGGGGGTGTGGGCTATTACCTGGCCAAACGCCTTGTCCATGAAGGGTATGCAATAACAGCCATTGAACCGGATGGCGAATTGCTTCGCCATGCAGACGGCAATATAGATGCCCGCCTGGTTCAGGGTAATGCCATGAGCATCGAATGCTGGAAGGAGGTGGGTGCCAAAAAAATGGATTATCTCATCGCAGTCACCGACAATGATGCCGTAAATATGATGAGTTGCCAGATTGCCCACCGCTTTGGCATTCCCCGGAAAATAGCCCGGGTTCGCTCCACTGAATTTGGAAGTAAAGACTCCCTCATGAGCGCCGGGGATCTTAAAATTGATCTGATCATCCATCCGGAAGAGCTGGCTGCCCAGGAAATTTTCAGACTGATTAATCTTCGGGCAGGAAACGACATCATTGCCGTTGCCAAGGGTCAAATACAGGCCATGGCCACCCGCATCCAGGAAAATTCCCCCCTTGCCCACAGGAAGCTCAAAGATATCTCCCGGGAATATAATGAGTTTCCCTTTAGGGTGGTTGCCATGACCAGGGGGATCACCACCATGATTCCCAGCGGGGAGGATGAGCTATTGCCCCAGGATCAAGCCTTTTTTATGGCCGGCAATAAAGATTTGAACCGACTGATGGGACTGACAGGTGTTGAACAGCAAACCCGCCACCGTGTGATGATTATAGGAGGGGGGCTTGTGGGACGGAGACTGGCAGAGCTATTGGGAAAAACATTTGCGGTCAGGCTCATTGAAAAGGATGAGACCCTAGCCAAGGAGCTATCCTTTACACTGAAAAATGCAGAAGTGCTGCATGGTGACGGATCGGATTCAGATGTGGTGGTTTCAGCCGGGTTGCTGGACATGGATACATTTATTACGGCCACAGGAGAAAATGAAACCAATATTATGACCTGCGTGCTGGCCAAACATCTCATGACCTCACACAACAACAGTAAAAAAGGCAATCAGTCCAACAAACAGGCAAAATGCATTGCCCTTGTAAACAAGGAAGATTATGTGGTGCTTGCGGCGACAATGGGGTCTGATATCGCCATGAACAAAAAAATACTTGCCAGTAACAAGATTTTAAAATTTATTCGCAGGGGCGAGCTGATTTCCGTGGCCCACCTCCACGGGTTTGATGCGGAAATGGTGGAAATTGTTGCTGCACCCAACTCACCCATTACCCGTAAACCCCTGTCCAAACTGAGTTCTTATTACAATAATAAAATAATGGTCGGGGGCATCAATAAGGACGGGGTGTGGGAGGTTGCCGTCGGAGACACTATAATTCAAAATAATGAACGGGTGATTGTAATCTGCATGTCACAGCACTTAAAGGATGTCCAAAAATTATTTTTGGCTTGATTTGCCTTATTTTTTCCAGAAAGAGGGGTAAAAAATCACCAGGGCTGAAAACATTTCCAGCCTTCCCACGAGCATGTTCCAGGATAAGAACCATTTGCCTGTATCTGAAATAAAGGCAAAATTTTGGGACGGACCCACTCCGCCGAATCCAGGGCCTATGTTCATCAAGGCTGAGATCACCGAACTCATGGCCGTTGTAATATCCATTGGATCCACAAGGGTCATGAAACACCCTCCCCCCATGATCAGAAAAATATTCACGATAAAATAAAAGATTGCCAGATGGATAATTTGGGAGTCCACCGGCCGCTGGTTCAAATGGACCGATACCACAGCCATGGGCCTGAAAAAGATCTGCTTGATGATGGCAACCCCGAATTTGATAATCAGAATATAATGAACAATTTTAATACCCGAGGTGGTGGACCCGGCACAGGCACCGATGAAACAGACAACATATATAAACATCTGGGCTGACTGGGGCCACAGCTCATAATCAGCTGTGGTAAACCCCGTGGTGGTAAGAATTGAAATGACCTGGAAAGTGGCATACCGGATGGAATCAATAAAATTATAGGTATTTTCCTTCCATAAAATCAATGACACGACTCCGCAAAAAAAGAGCATGGCCATAAGATACCAGCGCAATTCCGTATTGTTTTTTATCACCTTCCAATTTCCCAGCATCATGTGATAAAAAAGCATAAATGTCATTCCGCCCAGAAACATGAACAAAATGATGACCCAGTCAAAGTAGGCATTATTATAATGCCCGATGCTGGCGTTATATGGGGAGTAACCAGAGGTTGAGACGGTTCCGAATGAATGACACAAAGAATCAAAAATGGACATGCCGCCAAAACACAGCAAAAGGGTTTCTAAAATGTTCAGTCCGATATAGATACCCCATAGCCAGATCATTGTATCTCTGTTCCGGGGAATAAATTTTTCCCGGGTGATGACCTGGCCCGGGCTTGACTCAGCCCGAAATATCCGCACCCCCCCCATCCCATGGGGCAAAAAAATTATGGTCAATGTTAAAAAACCCATTCCCCCCAGCAAATGGGTCTGGCTCCGCCAGAATAACAATCCATGGGGAACTATTTCAATATCCGTCAGTATGGTGGCACCGGTTGTGGTATAGCCGGATATCATCTCAAAAAACGCATCGGTGAAGGAGGGTATTGATCCATGGATCATAAACGGCAGGCCGGAAACAGCAGAAATCAAAACCCATCCAAAAAAAGCTATGAAAAAGCCATCCTTTATATTTAACTCGTTACACCGCCGAAAAAACCGCCACAAAGGATAGCCCATACCAATGGAGAAAAGCCCTGTGACAGCTAGTGCATAGAGGTCATTTTCTCCGTAATAAAGGGAACAGATCATGGGAAACAGCATGGAAATGCCTGTTATGATCAATAATTTTCCCAGAACATTTGCTATGGTTTTATAATTCATTCAATATCCAAATTTAATATAAAGGTAACCCAATCCCCGACTGCATTTTAAGTATTTTAACAATGCCCGAAAAGCCCAATCCTTTTTACATTAGAACCCCCACCGGGATCAACCCCACCATGACTATTTTACAAGCCCGAATTACAACTTTCGGATTTTATTATAAATCCCAAGGGTCTGGGATTCAGGTTCCGTGTCCAATTCATTTTTAAGGATGGAGCTGCATTCCTTGAACACGTGGAGGGCCTCGTTTTTACGTCCTGCATCTGCGTATAAAATCATCAGATTCCGGTAGGCGGCCTCAAAAAAAGGATCGGTTCCCAGGATAGCACGCCAGGTATCCACAGCTTGTTGCCACTGGTTCATGTCTTCGTGGAGCAGGGCTTTTTTCTGAAGGATCTCAATATATTTGGACCTAAACAGATTCCTGCGCTGGCCAATCCATTCCAGGTAGGGATCTTCGGCAAAATAATCACCCTTATACAGCCCTGCTGCCCGGCCATAGCACCCAAGGGCCTCCTCAAGTTTATTGTCGGATTCAAGGCGGGCAGCCTCTGTTCCAAGGGCAATAAAGGCGTCTATATCCAGGCGGATCAATTCCAAATCCAGGGAGACCAGGCCGGATTTCTGACTGACATAGGCATATCCGAATTCCTTGACCGGATCAGGCTCCAGCCCCTTTCTCAGGCGGTGGAGATTAATCTTAAAATTCTTTTCCCCGGCACTGGCTCCGGCATCGGGCCAAAGGGCATCAATAAGAATCTCCTTGGGAATCTCCCTGGACCCGTTCATGACAATTGCCTTTAAAAGGGATATGGGTTTGGCCCCCTCAAAGACGGATTTGTCCAATAGGATGTCGTTGACCCGGACATTGAATTCTCCCAGGGTATTTATTCTGATTTTAGGAAGAGCCAGTTTGTACAGACTTTTAAGCTGTTCCGTCCGCCGCATCCGCTCTTTTTTGGTCACAGCGGCAAGGGCCTGGACAATCTCTTCCAGGATAAGGGATGAAATTCCCTGGGAAACCAGCCGGCCAAGATAGGCTTTCATGGCATGATTTTCAAAAATCCCGGCAGAAAAGATCAACCCGGGCCGGGCCATATTGATCTGAACAATAACCCGGGCCAGGGTTTTTAAATCCAGAAGGGGAAAATAATAATACTGATTTTCCATGGACTTTTGAAGTCCTTGGGCAAGATAGGTTTCACCCCTATTATCCTCCTTGAGCGAAAGACAGATAAGCCCCAGGATAAAACTGGTTTCGCAAAAATACAAATCCGATGCAATGCTTTTAAAATAGGCAAGGACAGCTTCAAGCTCTTTTTGGGCTTTCCTAAAATCCGAAGTGTAAAAATAGGAAAAACCAAGGATCTGCCTGGCCAGAAAATAATGGATATCCCCCCGTTTTGATGAGCCGAGCTCACTTACCGCTCTAAGGGCATCATCCTTTGCCTGTTCATATTTTTTTTCCCTTAAAAAACCCATGGCCTTGATGCGGTGGGAAATACCCAGATAAAAATCATTCCCCTCCAGGATTGAAAAATCCGACAAATGATCTGCCGTCTGAAGAGCCTGGGTAAATTGTCGGGTACCCACAAAATAAACGGCCCGGGCTTCCACAAACCCGGGATATAAAAAAATCAGACCGAATTTCTCTATATCTGCCTCAAACTTTTCCAATAGGCTCCCGGCCAGATCAAACTCTCCTTTTTTCAGGGCATAGTCTATGTTGGTGATATTTTTAAGGGCCCTGTATTCAGGGTGCCGTCCCTCCTGGGTGATATCCTTGATCTTTTCCAGCATCTCCCTTGCCCGGGTAAAGTCCCCTGACTGGACAAATCCCAGGGTCAGTATGACCGATGCGTTTAGCTGCAAATCCTGATTTTCAATGCGTGTGGCAAGCAAAATGGCATTCCTGCAGGCAGATACTCCCTTGGGGATGTCTCCGTTTCCGGCAATATAGCCCAAACCGATCTGCTGCCAGAGAAGTGTCCTGGCCCAGGCATACCGATGTTTCCCCTTCAAAGATTTTAAGGCTGCTTCCCCGGCCAGTATCCATTTTAAGATCACCTGGGAAGGCTGGCGTATGAATACGGCCGCCTCAATCAAATAGGCAGTACAAAGCAAAATTCCCCTGTCATCTCCAAGGGCCTTAAAAGATCCAAGGGCCCGGTCAAAAGCATGTATATTTTCTTTCCCCCCTTTAATCCTGCGGGTCATGGTCCTGAAAAATATCAGCCAGGGATCCTTGTCAACCATACCCTTGGGAAGGGCAGCTATCCATTCGGCAAGCCCTGCCATCCTTCCGGTGATCACATAGTCGGTCCCCTTGATTTTGATGATCCTGGCAATATCGGAATAGGCCTTTGCTGCAATAAAGAAACCAATGGCCGCATCGTGGTCATTCCCCTCCCAGAAAAGATGCCCTACTTTTTTATGCAGGCCCTGGTAGTCCTTTTGATCAAGGGAGTTAAGAAGATCTTTTTTTAAAAAATCCCGGAACAAATTATTGTATTTATACACCGGCCATTTGCTGTCTGAATCGATCTTCTGGATAAACAGATTCCGCTTTTCCAACTCCTTTAAAATTGCGACAGGATCTGCTTGTGTAAAAAAATCCGTAAGCATCCTTGTATCCAGAACATCAAAAACAGCTGTTTTCATCAAAAACAACCGGGTGGGGGAAGGCAGGGTGTTGTAAATTTCCCGGGAAAAATATGAAAATGCCTCGGAAGAAAGCCGGTCTGGTAATTTTTCAAGATCCCGGGACCGCCTGATCGATTCACATACCAGGATAAGTCCCCCGGCCCAGCCCTCGGTGATTTTGAGAATTTTTTCACCCTCTTTTACCCCCATGGCTTTTTCCCCATGGGTGCACCTGGATTTATCCCTGAAAAAAGCAAGGGTTTCATCCAGGGTAAAGGCAAGGTCCTCATTATTAATGGAGATAAGGTTTTGTTTGATTTTCAATTGGTGAAGGCTTAGGGGCGGAAGGGTTCTGGATAAAAGAAAAAATCTGACAAAGCCTGGATTTTCCTGGATCAGATGTTGGATAAATGCAAAGGAAGACCCTTTTTCATCAAGGGATTCCATATCATCCAACACGATATTCAAAGGAAAATCCATTTGTCCGAAAATCATGGTCAGGGTTTCAATCTGTCGCAAAAAATCTTCCCGGGTGCCAAGGGTGGTCTGGGGAATCTGGATTTTCTGGATCTGTTCCCAATCTTTGAATAATTCGTGAATCCCGTTGATGAGGATATCAAAAAGCCGGGTATGGTCCGAGGCATCTGCCGTAAGATGGCACCAGAGACTGGGCTGTTCCAGCCCGGAAAGGAAGGAAGCCACCAGGGTGGATTTACCCTGGGCTGCCTGGCCGGTCACAAGGAAGACTCGGCATCTGTCCTGGCGGCCAAGCAAAGCCAGAAGCCGTTGTCTTGGGACAATATCAGATACCAGGGGAATATTGCATCTAATCTGGGTCAAGGGGTGGATTCCCCGCTTAATTCACCGGTTAACTCTCTTGGCAATTCCACTTCAATAGAGGCCATTTTATCCATACCGGCCATCTGAAAAAAACGATAATAATTATAGGAAAGCCCTTTCATGGAAATATTGATCCCTTTATCCTTCATCTGCTGAACACTTTCCATCAGCAGGGTGATCCCCCCCCTGTCAATGGAAAAACTCTCGTCAAAGCAAAAGTTTGCCTGGGTTATGGCGGAATCATTGTCATCAAATCCGGGCAGGGCTGAAAAGGCTTTTTTTGCAGAAAGGGATAATTTGCCCTGAATATGGATCTCAATACAGTCAGTTTCTTTTACCAGGCGTAATTCAAACTCTTTTTTTCCAGGCATTGATGCCCTTTTTTCAGCCCTTGCCAGGGCGGAATTCAAGGCCTGGCGCTCCACAGGCTTATTGATAAAATCCGATGCGTCAAGATCCAGGGCATCCACTGCTTTTTCCATGTCACCGTGTCCGGTGATGATGATAACCTGGGACGTTTGATTCATTCGTCGGATTTGTCTTAACACCTCAAGCCCGTCCATTCCCGGCATGCGTATGTCGGTAAAGACAATTTCCGGCAGGATCTCTTTAAATAAGGCCAATCCCTGTTCTCCGCTTTCAGCGGTAAAAACCTCGTACCCATAGGCAGTCAAAAAAAGTTTAAACATGGAAAGGGTGGGTTTTTCATCGTCTATCACCAGTATTTTCATTAGTTTACTCCTTCATACATTCTGGGATTGGGCCGGGAACAATATCCTGAAACTGGTGCTGGAACCAGGCGTACTTTCCACGCTGATGGTACCATTGTAGTCCCGGATAATGCCCTGGATAATGGGCAGACCAAGTCCTAACCCCTCTCCCATTTCCTTTGTGGTAAAAAATGATTCAAAAATTTTTTCCATTTGATCAGGTTCAATGCCTATTCCATTGTCGGCAATGACCAGGCCAACCATTTCATTATCAGAAAAGGTAGAGATCTCAATTTTTCCCTGTTTTATATCCATCAATTTAGTACCCATTAGGGCTTCAACCCGTTCATTGACCGCATCCCTGGCATTGGTCACCAGGTTGAAAATCACCTGTTCCATCCGATTGTTATGGGCCAAAATATTTGGAAGGGAGTCGTCCAAAGAAAGGTTGAAATCAATATTCTGCAAGGTAATCTGCCGGCCGATGATCTTGTGGACAGACCGGACGCATCGGTTTAAACTTATCAACTCCCTTGAGAAATCAGCTTTCCGGGAAAATGTTTTCAGGCGCCCCACAATTTCCGAAGCCCGGGTCACCTGGGAGCTTATCTCGGTGAGCACCATTTTGAAATCATCACGGTTAACTTTCCTATTGAGCTCTTCCATCATGCACAAATATTCACTCCCCATTTTAATGGCATTCAGGGGTTGGTTGATTTCATGGGCAATCCCCACGGACATTTTCTCAAGATTGGTCATTTTAGAGGCCTGGATCAATTGAGAATCTTTTTCAACCAATTCTGTAATATCCGTTGCCGCCACTATGATCACATCCTTGTCCCGGTATTCGGCAGAACTTGCATGAATATTGACAAAAACAGATCTCCCATTTTTTTTAAAAAACCTCACCTTGGAAGAAATTACAACCGATTCTCCCACGGGATAAGTTCTGGCAAATTTATCATTTTCAAGGTTTCCCAGACTCAGCAAGCTTAAGCCTATGAGTTCATTCCCTTCATATCCGAACAATTCCGTGGCCTTTGGATTTGCATCCAGAATTTCAAAATTTCGTTTATGAATTACAAATATGGCATTGGGCCCGCTGTGAAACAGAGACCGGTATTTTTTCTGGGACTCCATGAGGTTGTCCGTGGAAAGTTTTAGCTTTGAGGTCATCTTGATAAAGGAATTGGTCAAGGCGGCTATTTCATCATCCCTGGCCCCAAGATCTCTGGACATGGTATCCACCTCTTCCTTGGAAATCACACTAAAATTACTTTTTGTCAGTTTATCAGTATACCGGATAAGGGAGGCCACAGGCTTTGTGATATGAAGGGCCAGCCTGTGGCTTAAAAAGAAAAATATAATGGAAACCACGGATAAAAAACTTACAAAAACCAGTCTAAGTCTGGATATCAAACTTTCAATATGCCGCTTGTCAAGCCCCATCTGTACCGAGCCGACTGTATAAATCCCTTCTTTTACCGGGACAGAGACATGGAAAACCGAATGATTGCCCACTTGCATGGGGGTAATGCTTTGGGCTTCATGGTCCCCTTTTTCCATATGTAATTTCAAATTACCGGGAAAGCCCGTGGTAAAGGTATGACCCAGAACATGACCGGTTTTGTCGCTGATCAGAAGGTAGAGGACAATATCCCTTCGTATCCCCAGACGGGCATCATAGGCAAGGGCGGTTAACTCAGCCCTGTTTTTGGTGAGAATAAAAACCCGGGAGCTGTCTGCAACGCTCTGGGCAATGCCCACCCCTCTTTTTTTTAATTCATTTGTCAGGCTGGTGATCAAAAGAGCCCGGGTAAAAAGGCCAATCAAAAGACTGACGATCAGGGTAAATCCCAGGCAGGAGATAAAAATTTTATTTTTCAGTGTCAGTTCATTGAAAAAAGTCATTTGAGCAACACCAGTTCACCCTGTTTTATTTTTGTAAAATAGACCCTGTCCAGGCCCTGGTAATCGTTTTTACCAAAGGACAAGGGGTTTAAAATTCCCAGGTCAAACTCGTGTATGGACTCAATGGCCCGGATAAATTTTTCCCGGGTAATCTGCTTTCCAGCTCTTTTAAGCCCCTCTACCAAAATTTTTGCATTGATATATCCTTCAAGTCCCACAAAACTGGGACGGCTTGAGGGGTAATATTCTTTTAACAGCTCAATGTATTCGGTGACACCTGGCAGGGTCCCGTCATTTTTTCCGGCATTGGGAGGAGGTACAACCTGGGTCACCAACACCCCCTCACCAATGGGCCCCAGTCTTCTGGCAAGTTCCTTGGACCCCACAAAGGAGACATTGTGAAAAAGAGGGGAAAAAAATTTGTCCCGGGCAAGCTTTATAAACCGGGCACAGGAATCATAGGTACCGATCATGACCACGGCCTGGGCACGGGACTGAATAATTTTATCAAGTCCTGCTTCCACATCCAGGGTTCCCCTGACATATGAGCCCTTGGCAACGGGAATCAGCCCATATTGTTTCAGGGCAATCTCAGTTCCCCGGAGGCCGTCAAACCCGTACTCATCATACTGGTAAAACACGGCTACCTTATCTAATTTCATTTCCTTAACAAAAAAATCCACAGCTGCCTTTGTTTCCTGGTAATAGGAAGCCCGGATATTTATCAGATACCTGTTTACAGGTTCCCTGAGCCGATTGGCACCTGTAAACATACCTAGAAGGGGGATCTTTGCCTCGTTGACCAAGGGGATAATCCGCACCGTTGTGGGGGTTCCCACATAACAAAACAAGGAAAACACTTTTTCTTCAAGGATTAACTGCTGGGTATTATAAAGGCAGCGGGTGGGATCATACCCGTCGTCCAGGGCGATGAGGTTAATTTTCCGGCCGTGGATACCGCCGGTTTCATTGATATGGTTAATATAGGACTTGGCACCGTGGAGCATCTGACTGCCCAGGTAGCCTGCATGCCCCCCCAGGGCCAAAGAAGAGCCTATGCGGATTTCATCTGTACTAATCCCGGTCCGGTTTTCCCGGGGAAAAAGAGTATTCTCCCCCTTGTCACAGCCAAACACCAGCAAGAGAATCAATACCAGCCCTAACTTTCGAATAAGAAACCGCCCCGGCAACCCCATGTAAATCACGCATTCTCCCCTGTGCTAAGCCGCTCTATTTTTACTGTCTGCCCATCAGTGCCCAAACAATAAAATACCAGGGCTATAATGTCAATCAAACAAGGGCCTGATGATCCTGGAAGCCTGGTTTAAATCCCTGTAAATAAGAATGAAAGGATGTAGTTGGTAAACTCCGGCCCAGGTGGGTTGGAATTTTTCTGATTGAACAATTTTTCACCAAACCAAAAATATGGTATCTACATTAAAATTGAAAAACTTAGGGTCATGAATACATATTATTTTAAAAAATATTATTTTTTTTTCATATTAATATACCAATCCTCTTTACCATACAATTCTTCAGAGCACTTGGGGCACAAGCCATGACTGAATGATGCTTCAGAGTATTTTTCAATATAAGACTCAATTTAATTCCAATAACCTTTGTCATCACGGATTTTTTTGCATTTAGCACAAATGGGCATGAGACCACTCAAAACCCTCATTTGGGAAATTAATACTTGAAGCTTATCTCTTTCTCCCCGCAGTTCTATATTCAAATGGTTCATTGTTTGTCGGTATCTGAGCACTGTCACGCAGGTAAACACTAAAAAAAATGCAATGCTTATCAGATATACGCTCCAGTGTGCGAAATTGGTTATCAACAGGTCTGCACTGTGACTTATTTTAATTTGACCCGATGAAAAGCCCATAGCCATGGAACAAAGGATCAACATCAACAATATTATAAAAGTATATA
>DAOWDR010000024.1 GCA_030638935.1 Desulfobacteraceae bacterium
AAGATTCAGAACAGACCCATATCCAATTAAAACGAAGCCAGGAAACCTTAATGCAGTCCGAGAAAATGGCATTGGTCGGCAAACTGGCTGCCGGAACCTCCCACAGTATTCGAAATCCCTTAACTTCTGTAAAGATGAGGCTTTTTTCATTAAACAGAACCTGTTCCTTTTCAGATTCTCAACAGGAAGATCTTAATGTGATTTCCAATGAGATAATGCAGATTAACAAGATAGTTGAAAACTTTTTGGAATTTGCCCGTCCCCCAAAACTTATCATCAAAAAAATGAGTCCCTCAAGAGTTGTGGACAGTGCCATTCGCCTTCTGGAGCAAAGACTGAAATCATACAATGTTGCCACACGGATCATTCGCAAGAACCCTCTTGCCGAGACCCTTTTGGATGCTGAGCAGCTTAAGGAGGTGATTGTCAATATCATTATTAATGCCTGCGAAGCCATGGATAAAGGCGGTTTGATCATTATACACGAAGAAGAAACCTATGTTAAACCCTTGAAAAAAGTCGATGTGATCCGGATTACAGATGATGGAGAGGGGATATCTCAAAATGCCAGGGACCGGATTTTTGATCCTTTTTTCACCACCAAGGAAGAGGGAACCGGTCTTGGGTTAAGTATTGCGTTTAATATCATAAATGAGCACGGCGGGTGGCTTGATGTATCCAGTGAAAAGGGCAAGGGAACATCTTTTGTGATTACGCTTCCCATAAAGGACGTATAAAATGAATAGTATTTTGGTGATAGATGACGATGATCAATTACGAATCAGTTTCTGCAAACTTTTAAAGGAAGAAAATTATTCTGTTATAGGGGCAGCCTCCGGGGAAGCAGGCATTGAGATTGTTAAACAAAATGCTTTGGATCTCATTATTTTAGATATGCGGTTGCCCGGTATAAACGGGATGGAAACCTTTAAACGGATAAAAAATATCGATTCAAAGCTCCCGGTTATCCTAGTGACTGCTTTTGGAACGACTGAACTTGCCATAGAAGCTACAAAGCTCGGTGCCTATGATTATGTGCTCAAGCCCTTTGACGTGCCTGAAATGCTTAATTTGATCAAGCAGGCAATAGAGGCCGGGTATTTTATGAGATCTCCTGTTGAAGTGGATGCTGCGCCCGATAAACAGTCGGGAGATGCCATTATTGGTCAAAGCAAACTCATGCAAAATGTGTACAAGGCAATAGGCCGGGTTTCCCAAACCGATGCAAGTGTTCTAATAAGGGGGGCATCAGGGACTGGAAAAGAATTGGTGGCAAGGGCTGTTTATCAACATGGTATTCGTTCGGATAAGGCCTTTTTAGTCATCAATTGCGTGGCCATACCTGAAAATCTTCTTGAGAGCGAATTGTTCGGCTATGAGAAGGGTGCATTCACCGGGGCTTCCCAGCGGCATATCGGTAAAATTGAACAGGCAGATACAGGGACTGTTTTCCTGGATGAAATCGGAGATATGCCCTTAAATATACAGGCTAAAATTTTAAGGCTGCTCCAGGAAAAAAGTATTGAACGGTTGGGAGGCGGAGAAACAATCCCGGTGGATGTTAGAATTATTGCGGCAACAAATAAAAATCTGGAAGAGGCTATTGAGGAAGGAAAATTTCGGGAAGATTTATATTTTCGTTTAAAAGTGGTTACCATAGAACTTCCTCCATTGAGGGACAGACCGGAAGATATCAAAGGATTGATCTCTTATTTTATGTTTAAATTTTCCAATGAATTAAAGATTGATAATCCCGGAATTAAAGCAGAGGCGTTAACTCTTTTAAATCGCTATGACTGGCCCGGAAATATAAGGGAGCTGTCAAACCTGATTCAAAAAGTACTTATCTTCAACAGGGGTGCTCCCATTTCCTCAGCAGACCTGGAACAGATAATTAATAAAAAGGAAAAGATTCAACTTCCAGGAGAGATCGAACTAAGTACGATTAAAGAGTGGGTCCGGCAATTATTAGCCGATAAAGCTAAAAAATATAGTTTTGATGATTTTATTGACACCATTTCAAGTCTTGTTGTTGCAGAAGCATTGAAAGTAACCAATGGAAATCGTTCCCAGGCTGCTAAATTATTGAGTGTGTCAAGACCGACACTACATGCTAAAATAGACAAATATAATATTAAGCTTAAAACTGAAATTTCAGATTAGCAGCACTACACAAATTATTTTTACACCAAATTTTAATGGGAACAAATAGGACCCAGCAATTTTTTAACCTGCCGGTATATTATTGGCGGGGCAATGGATTGGGTTTGTAAACGAGAAAGCCCCTGGACGATATTTTGTCCAGGGGCTTTTATTTTTTAAGTCATCGAGATGACTTTCTTGTAACGCAAATAAAACGGTTAACTATAGCACGGTTACATTTGCTGCTGCAGGACCTTTTTGACCTTCTTCTACATCAAAGGAAACACGGTCTCCTTCACTCAGGGATTTAAAACCTGTTGAATTGATGCCTGAATGATGCACAAATACATCTTTCCCGCCGTCTTCTTGTTCAATAAATCCAAAACCTTTTGAGTCGTTAAACCATTTTACTGTACCATTAGCCATAGTGGCGTTCTCCTGTAATAAAAAAAAATAAATAATAGTTTCTAATTTTGAGGGGTAATGCCGCTTTTATTTAGGGAATATACTCCTTAGAGAAGAAACTTGCACATTTCACATAGATGCGTGCAATCTGACATACAGTACAGCAATTTTGAAAAAAGTCAAGTTTTAAATATTTTTTAAATAGCCGATATCGTCGGGCATGCCTTTTTTTCTGGCAACCCCGTTTGCCAGTTCATCACATCGTTCATTTAGAGGGTCGCCGGCATGGCCTTTCACCCATTTAAAGGTAATATCAATTTTTTCCTGAAGATCCAAAAGAAGGGCCCACATGTCCGAATTCATGGCTGGGTTGCCATCGGATTTGACCCAGTTTTTCTTTTTCCAGTTTTTGGCCCAGCCCTTGTTCAGTCCATTAATGACATATCTTGAGTCTGAGTGCAGGACAATGGGAGCTTTTTCTCCTTGCAGGACTTCCATGGCTACCATCACGGCTTTGAGTTCCATGCGGTTGTTGGTGGTTAAATTGTACCCTCCGCTTATCTCTTTCCTGTCTTTTATCACAACTCCATAACCGCCAGGTCCCGGATTCCCAATGGCCCCGCCGTCGGTATACACCACAATGGTGCCCCTGGGATAATCCGCTGCTTCTGGATACTCCTGGGTTTTACCTGGTCCTGATTTGTTTGACCCTGATTTATGTGAAAAAGAGGGTTTTTTAAGAAAGGCTTCTGCTTCCTGCCGGGTCTTAAAACTTTTAAAAATAGCATTGGTAAATCCCCTGACCTGTTGTTCGGCCTCGGACCAGCTGGTGAATATCCCTGTTTTACGCCCCTGGGCGACTGCATAATATCTCATGGTGAGAATATATACAGGAAATTGTACCCTGTAAATACCCTGTGATCAAAGAAAGATAAGGCCATGGCTTTGTATGGGTATTTTTTTTATGCCGGGTTTGTGATATTTTCCTTGGAAATTGAAAATAAAAATTGCCGGGTAATGGTCCGGCAGGGAATTTAAAACCAAATCAGTACATTTTGCCCTTTAAACTATTGTACATGGAAATTTGAAAATGACGCCGGCAATAAGATTAGTGAAAAAAGCCAGGGTACCATTTGTCCTCCATGAATATGACCATGGCCCTAATATTCGGACATATGGAGAAGAGGCTGCACAAAAACTGGGCATTGCCCCGGACCAGCTATTCAAAACCCTGGTTGTTTCAACGGACAACAGAGGAATGGCGGTGGGGGTGGTGCCTGTATCAGGAAAAATGGACCTGAAGGTAATTGCCAAGGTTATGGGGGTAAAGAAGGTGAAAATGGCGGAAAAAAAACAGGTGGAACGGTCAACGGGATATATCACAGGGGGTATTAGTCCTCTGGGACAAAAAAAAGGATTGCCAACAATCATTGATGCATCGGCATTGGATTTTGATATTATTTTTGTCAGTGCCGGCCGCAGGGGATTACAGATATCCCTTTCACCAAGAGATCTTGCCCGCCTGACCAGGGCAACATTCCATGGGATATCCAAATCTTGAGGTTCATTTTGACAAATCCTTGAATTTTGTGTCCAGGCAGTGTAGGCTTTAGAGATCAGGTCTGGTGGGTATATGTTTTAAAACTGGCAGTTTACCCAAATGGAAAACGCCGGACTTGTTTATATATGAATGTCTTTGATCACTGGAGTTTGCCGTTGACTGGGTCATGTCAGCCTTTGTTTGTGGTTTGTCTGAAATTGGATAAACTTCTCACCTGCTAAGTGGTTTAAGT
Source organism: Desulfobacteraceae bacterium (assembly GCA_030638935.1). GTDB lineage: Bacteria > Desulfobacterota > Desulfobacteria > Desulfobacterales > Desulfobacteraceae > NBML01. Next base: position 4,341 of record DAOWDR010000024.1, read on the forward strand.
GTGTATCAATTTTTTAAGAGAAGGAGAAAATATGGAACCCAACAAATTTCGAGAATCCAGGCAGGCAATAAACCGGCTGTGCAAAAATATTGATAGTTTAATTGAAGAAAAATCTTTGGAAGCCTCAAAGGAGATCTACGAGGAGGTATATGCCCAGTGGGAAACCTTGAATCCCCTGGCTGAAGGCGAAATTCAGGAACGGTCTGTTAAAAATTTGAGCGTGAAAATCAATGGATTATCAATGCGTATCGGCAAGTTGAAGCCTGCTAAGAAGCCAGCCAAAAAAGGTGCAAAAAAAGGACCAACCGGTATTGTCTGGGATGAAGAACGGGTGGGACAGCTTTCCCCTGCATTTCTAAAAAAACTTCTATCAAATATGGCCAAGGATACCGGTGCCACTGTCTGTTTTGGTACCACAGGAAAAGGAATCAGGCCCAACTATCAAATTCAATTTTCCAATGAGGATGTCACGGTTTTCACCGGATCAGGTCACAAACCCCTGGATAAACCCCTTTCAGCCGGTGCAAAAAAAATATCCCAGGCTTTTCCCTATGAGGTGGTTGATTCGGCTCTGGCCAAAAAATAAAAGCCTAGGTAATGGGGGGGAAGCATTTTAAAAAGACGGTCAAATAACAGCCAGGCTTTCTCCCCTAAGCTGAGTTATCCCATAGTTCCCAGGCGTTTGATCATAATGATTTGATTCTGTCTGGAAGAACTGTAATCATATTCCACAGAATCCATGACCTTGTTCATGATATAGATGCCAAGACCGCCGGGTCTGATGTTGTCAATTTTTCTGGGTTGCATCTGCTCGATATCACATTGTTTTCCATAGTCAGTTATATTTATTTTGAGTTCCTTTTCATGGATTTTAATGGAAAGGTCGATTTTCCCTTTGGGGTCATTCATATAGCTGTGCTTGATGATATTGGAACAGGCCTCGTCAACGGCAAGAATGATATGGCCTGAGTCATCCTCTGAAAAACCGATGATCTGGGTGACTTTTTTCATCACTCCCCGCACCAGTTGCAGGTATTTGGGATGGGAGGGAATGTTTAATTGTATATTTTCCGATTCCATATTTATTTTACCCTTGTAATAAAATTTATATAAAGCCTCACCTGGTTTGTCAATCATAGCCATGAGAAACTTAGGGTGCCGTGGTTTTATTATCGTTGACAGGGCAGACCCCTTACGTTATTTATGGGGGTCAATTAATATTTATATAACCCCCATGATCAGAGTTGAAATATGATCAGAGTTGAGAATCTCGTTAAAAAATATGGCAATATTGTGGCGTCAAACAGCCTGAACTGCCGGTTTGAAGAAGAAAAAGTCACGGTTATTCTTGGGGGAAGCGGATCTGGTAAAAGCACACTTTTAAGACAGCTAACAGGACTTGAACGCCCTGACAGCGGTTCTGTATATTTTGACGGCATGGACCTGACCGCTGCTAATAAAAAGAGTCTCTATGAAAAAAGAAAGAAAATGGGGATGCTTTTCCAGGGGGCTGCTCTGTTCAATTATTTGAATGTTTTTGAAAACATCGCATTTCCTTTGCGGGAGCATACAAAAATCGCAGAAAATGTGATAAAGACAATTGTAACCATGAAACTTGAAATGGTTGGATTGAGGGGAACAGAGAATCTGATGCCCTCCCAGCTTTCCGGTGGAATGATGAAGCGGGCGGGGCTTGCCCGTGCCATTGTCATGGATCCTAAAGTTATCTTTTACGACGAACCCACCTCGGGTCTTGACCCTATTTCAACCGGGGTTATTGACAAACTCATCAAGGATTTGAATACAAAATTAAAGATCACCTCTGTGGTGGTTTCCCATGACATTGAATCCAGCTTCAGGATTGCCGACAAAATTATTATCCTTTTTTATGGGGATATCATTGCCGAAGGAACAGTTGACGAGATAAGGAACAGTGAAGATTTGCGGGTAAAACAATTTATCAATGGGGAACCTGAAGGGCCTATCCCCTTTACCCGGACCGATAAAAAATATCTGGACGAACTTTTAATGGAGTAGGAATGAACCGTGAACTTTGATATCCCGGCCCTCATCGGACGGGCCACACTGAACAGAATACAGGCTCTGGGGCAGAGCGGTGTTTTTTTGTTTATTGCTTTTTTTCAGGCCTTTCTTCCTCCCTTCAGGATTAGTCGGCTGATCAAGGAGCTTGAGTTCATAGGGTCAAAATCCATTTTAATTGTATCTGTCACCGGCCTTTTTACGGGAATGGTGCTGGGCCTTCAGGGCTATCATACCCTTACCCAGTTTGGGGCAGAAGCTCTTCTGGGGTCTGCAGTTGCCCTTTCCATCATC
>DAOWDR010000014.1 GCA_030638935.1 Desulfobacteraceae bacterium
AGAGAGATGATTTTGCCCTGTTTTATTTTCAGGTCAAGTACGGCACCATGGCGAACATAGGAGCGGCCCCTGCCTATCCGGTTGCTGTAATCTGCGTAGTTTTCAAGATTTTTGTTCCAGGAAATACCCCACCAGGATTCTGCCAGTTTATTGCCTTTTACTAAAACAGGGGAGATGGTGGGATTCTTTTTTTTCAGCTGTAAAATTTTCTTTTCAGCCTTGGCCTTTTTTTCAGCAACACTGATATATTTTGGAAAACTGTAGGAGTAACGACTCATATCGCCTTATCTTTTTGTCAAAGTTTGAGTTTGAACAAATCCATTAACTGTCGGTTATCCATTCCCGTTATCAAGGTGGCCTGGGAATCGGGAATTATTTTTTCAGAAAGCTCTTTTTTGTTTTCAATCATCATGTCAATTTTGTCTTCAATGGTCCCTTTTGTTATAAATTTATGCACAAGAACTCCTTTTTCCTGACCGATACGAAAGGCCCTGTCCGTGGCCTGATCTTCAACCGCCGGATTCCACCATCGGTCAAAGTGTATCACATGGTTGGCCCAGGTAAGGTTCAGTCCCACACCGCCTGCTTTTAACGAGAGCACCATAAAGGGTACATAATCCTTTTTCTGGAATTGTTCAATCGCCTGTTTCCTTTTTTTAACACCAAGACTGCCATGGATAATGCATCCTTTGTGATGGAAAATAGTTTCAAGAAATTTGGCAATGGGATCTGTCATCTCCTTGAACTGGGTAAAGACCAGCACCCGTTCCCGCTTGGCATAAATAGTTTCGCACAGCTCCCCCAGGCGGATAAATTTTCCGCTTTCTTCAGGATCAAATTCTCCTGTTCCAAGGTATTGATCCGGGTGGTTGCAGATCTGCTTGAATTTCATCAAAGAAGAGAGGATAAGCCCCTTTCTCTGAATGCCCTGGTCTGCTTCGGAAAGCCGGATTTCCAATTCTTTAACAAAGTCTGTGTACAGCACCACCTGCTTTTTGCTAAGCTGGGGAAAAGTTTTCATCTCAACTTTTTCAGGAAGATCAGGGGCAATGGCCTTGTCTGTTTTCATCCTCCTTAAGATAAAGGGGGAAATAACTTTTTTTAAATGCATGTATCTTTCAGGTTCTTTTTTTAATTGGGTGCAAAAGGTTTTAAATTCTTTGACACTTCCCAAAAGTCCGGGATTAAGAAAATCAAACAAAGACCAGAGATCTAACAGGCTGTTCTCTATGGGGGTGCCTGTCATGGTGATTTTAGTGTCGGCCTTTAGCTTTTTAACCTGCTTTGATTGCCTGGTGCCCGGATTTTTAATGGCCTGGGCCTCATCCAGTATCAGGCACCTCCATTGGACATCCTCCATCCATTTGTGCCGCTGAGCCATGGCATAGGTCGTAATGACAAGATCAAAATTTTCCAGGCCTGGGTTTTTATCTGCATTTTTTTTATTTGTGTATCCTGGATGGGCAATATAATATTTCAGGTTGGGCAAAAATTTTGTTATTTCATTTTCCCAGTTTGAAATAAGGGATGCCGGAATAATGAGTAAAGAAGTTTTATCCGGTTCTTTAATCCTTAATATACTTAAAAATCCCAGAATCTGGATTGTCTTGCCAAGCCCCATGTCATCGGCAAGGCATGCTCCAAAACCAAAAGAATCGAGAAATGAAAGCCAGTTTAATCCTTTTTGCTGATAATGCCTTAGGACTGCTGAAAAATCTTCGGCAGGATCTGAACAGGCCACAAGTTCAGGTTGGTTCAGTTTTTTTATAATACTTTCAAGCCATTCTCCGTTTGATATTTCCAGGTCTGTTTCATTTCCGGAAGATGAGAGTTTGTCCGGATGAAGCTGCCATTGAAGTGCTTCTTTGATGGTAAGGCCGCCATTGTTTTTCAAGTCCGCAGCTTTTTCATAGGCATCAAGGAGATTTTGCAGCCTCTCTTTGTCAACTTCAATCCAACGGTTTTTGATCCTGGCAAGCCCGTGGCTTTGGGCAAGGAGTTTTTGTGCCTCTTTTTGGGAGATGGGATCATCGCCAATAAGGATATCGGCCTGGAAATCAAGCAGGGAATTCATCCCCACAAAGGAGGGTTCATTGGTGCCAATGCTGATTCTAACGATGGGTTTTGAATCCTTTTTTTTCCACCAGTCGGGAATACGGCAGATGATGCCGGAGTGCTCAAAGGTCTGGAGTTGCTGTAAGAATTCATAGGCATCTTCTGTGTCCCAGGCAAGGTGATGAAACAATTCCCCTGTATCAAGAAGTTCCTTTAAAAGGTTACTGTTTTTTGCTGCAGCATGAACAGTTGTGAGCAGTTCCAATAATTGGCCCTGGTGCTCTCTATACTCTTCCAAAGCATAGTGGAGAGGGCGGTGTTTTTGAGAATTTTCCGATTTTACGGCATAGGTTGCAAGGAACTGAAACGGGAAATTTTCGTCCTTGCTTTCAACAAGATGAAAATAGACCCTGCCGGCCAAATGGATATGGGGACTGAATTCATGGAAAAAATTTTTTACACTCCCGGGAAATTTTTTTATTTCTTGGGAGTAAAACCTATTCAGGTCTTTCCAGACTCCAGACAAAAGGGTCGTACTTAGATATTCCCTGCCAACCATAAGCGGGGCTGCATCCATGAGGGTAAAGAATTCTTCAGCAGGAAAACCAATTTTTGCCTTGTGACGGATTTCTTCAATGTCAGGAATTTTTTTAAGTTTTTCCAGAAATTTTTGTACCAGGGCCCTCCAGAAGTTAAGGGAAGGTGACAGGGGTATTTTATTGTCGGAACAGCCAAGAAAAAGAAGCCATTTTTTATCATTTTCAATGTATAGATTATGGATTTCCAGATTCAATGCCTGCTGCTTTTTTCCCAGTCGTTCTCCGGAGTTTTCCCAGGTGAGTATAATATCATGGGAGGGCATGATATCGGCTACAAGTTCTTTCATGGCTTCCCTATTAAGTTCCTGATCAGCAGATTTGTGAATTGTCTTTTTGAAATCATGGAGCCTTGTTTATCAGACAGCCAATAGGATGATCAAGTATTATCATTTTTATGTAAATTTATATGAAAGAACAACATTCTTTGCCCGTCAGGGCATGGCCGTTATAAAAAATTATGACAAATTTAAAAAAAGGAATAGGATGGAA
>DAOWDR010000478.1 GCA_030638935.1 Desulfobacteraceae bacterium
CGGTGCCTGTGAACTGATACTCGGGGTTGAAAACATCGCAACAAATAAAGCCGGTCCCCATACCGTTGGTACTGTGGGATTTGCTCTTATTGAACCCGGGGCAATGAATGTGATACCCGGCAAGGTTGAAATTGGGATCGATATCAGGGATATCAGCAAACAGGACAAGGAAGTTGCAATTAAAGAATTAATGGATTTGATGGACAAAATCCAAACCAGACGAAAACTTGCCATCTCCCATGAAATCCTGTCCCACGAGATCCCGGTTCTTTTATCCGAAAAGCTTATACAAATTTTGGAGAAAGAAGCAAAAGCCATGGGTATCACCCCAAAAAAGATGATCAGCGGTGCAGGTCATGATGCCATGAACATGGCCGGAATCACAGATTCAGGTTTGATATTTGTTCCAAGTATCAAGGGTATCAGCCACAATATTGCTGAAAAAACTGATTTTAAAGATATCATGACAGGCTGTGAGCTCATGTATAGGACAATTATCAAACTTGCAAACCAGAAAGGATAGATCAGGCAGGATGCAGAAAATTTTTATATCCTTACCTGGACGGATCGGTTCTTAAGATCTCTTCTTTTGTGCCTGGCTTTTTTCTTTTTCAGGGCCGAGGATTTTCTAACCTCCTGGAGTGCATTGCTGGCAAAACCGGGATCATCCTCAACATTAAACTGCTCAATGGATTTAAAGCTGCGGCTGTCCGCAAGAATTGCACGGCCTAACGGAGTCCTGGTGATAACAGTTGTCCACCCTTCAGGGGCGCCGATGCCTCCAAAGGAAATATCGGCAAACTCTGCAGAATAATCGGAACAATACTGACAGGCATACCGCTTCATTCCTTTCATCTGTTCCAGCTCAACCGTTCTGGTCTCTCCTGAATTCAAGGTGATGATCAGCTTGTCCTTAAGATTTATCCGTACAACATCCTCCCACAATATACCTGCAATTTGGGCCAGTTTTTGCTGTTCCTTTAAACCAAATGTAAAATTCCCGGAACAGAAAAGCCCAAAACAAAATTTTATGGAATCCGATGGAACCAGGTTCAACACCTGCATCTTGCGCAGGGATTTAATCTGACATGGGGTCCCCACAAGGGCCACCCGGCTCAAGCCTTTTTTGATCATGGGATCAAATTCCTCAATGGTTGAAAAGGTCATGTACTGATCGCTATATTGCTTTATTCCATGGGAGGTATCAAAAAAAAGTCCGCCCGAATTTTGTATCTCTTCCCTGGTTGTGGCCAAAAAAGGCTTGCGCTGATACTTGCCCACCGACCTTGTTACAATGGCACCGTCAATCCTGTTTCGGTCAAAAAGATGCAACAGAAGGCCGGTGACTGCCCCGCCGTCTGTTGCACGCTCCCTGACCAAGGGATCTGAGGACCTGACCACCGTGGTCTCAATCACCCGTCCCATGGGCTCGCTCCAGGCGGCCTTTCGTTTTGTTTCCTCATCCAGTTCATTGATTTCAGGGCAGATGGAATAACAAAGACCGCACTCAATGCATTTTTCCATATCGCCGTAAACCGGTTTGCCCTGGTCATCAATTTCCAGGGCCCCATAATTGATGGCAGTACAAAAGGTGGCACAACCTCCGCACCGATAGCACAACCCGGGCTTCTGCACTTCCTGAACCAGATTAAAAAATGTTTTCATAACCTTTTCCCCTGCCGGTGGTACACTGGCATTTGCTGCTTATTTCTAAAATCTGACAAATCATCCAAGTCCCACCCGGGCCAGGTCATCTCCCAGATATTTGCGCTCATTTTTACCCAAAACCCCCATTGCCAGACATAAAATGGTCCATAAATGAATGGTTTTAAATTGCGCCCCATAATGACGGCTCAAATCCAGTATCTGGCTGTGACAGCTGCTGCAGGGCGTAATACAATAGGCAGCTTGGGTCTCAAGGATCTGATCCAATTTAATTTTGCCGTAATCCATTCTTTCCCTTGTAAAATCAGTATAAATGGCCCCGCCGCCTCCACCGCAGCAATAATTATTAGGGCCATTGGGGTACATATCAACAAAGTTTTCCTCTCCCACCGCCTCCCTGATC
>DAOWDR010000671.1 GCA_030638935.1 Desulfobacteraceae bacterium
ACCTGGTCCCGGGACGAGGGATTTATCGAGGTGAGCGAGGACTATATTGCCCATGACCTCGTGGTCAATCTTTATTCAGCTTCCCTGGATCCAAAAACCTATAAGCAGTTTGAAGAGTTTGCCGACAATGTCCATGACCATTATTTTCATTATTCTGAGAAGGCCAGGAAAACCTACCGGAAACTTATGGAATGATCATCTATGTGAAAATTTTTTGCATAATTTGACATTATTTAGGTGACCATAGAACCATCCTTGGTTTTTTTTCAAGTTCCAGGGCAAGATCCCTCAATTTCCCAAAGGAGAGACAACTTGCCATGCAATGTTTGACACAGGCAGGATCAAGCCCTTTTTTGGTCCGTGGCTTACACAATATACAAAGTTCCGTGGGAAAGGGCAGAAAGGTTAGATATGCCTTGCCTTTTGGCAAATCCTGCACAATTTCCATTACTTTTATACCGGTTAAGGGAGCTTCCCATCCATGCTCCTGGCAGCAGGCAACAGTGCAGGCAAAGCACCCTGTACAATATTCATAATCAATGAGCAGGCCGTTTTCGCTTGATTTAGACATGGGTTTCCTTTTGGGTTTCTTTGCTTATTTTGCATAAAAGATGCTTGATTGGGGCACCCAGTCCGTCTTTTCCCTGCTGGTTCATGGGAATGAGCATATTGATATTGGATTCAAAGGTGTGGAATAAAGGATCATCTTTTTTTTCCGGGAACCACCAGCCATGGGCCGCCATTACCATCCAGGGCGGGACAATCTTTGTCACCTTTGCTTTGAACCTGGCCTTTCCCATCCAGTTTTCAACCACTACCCATTCGCCGTTTGATATATTGTTTTTGAGTGCAGTTTCAGGATGTATCTCCACTATGGGGTCCGGGTCAAGGGCCCTTAACCAGGGGATATTGCGATGTTCTGCATGGAAAAATGCAGGGGAGCGCCTACCCGTCCCCAGAATAAGTGGGTATTCCTTGAACAGATCCGGCCTTGAAACCGGGGTAAAGGGCGGTTCCCTGTGATAGGGCAGTGGTTCAAGATTCCATTCCTCCCTCAGGGTTGAGTAAAGTTCAAATTTTCCCGATGGTGTTGCAAATCCGGGCTTGCCGTCTGATCTTAATAAACCTTTTTCATGGCGGAAATAGGGTCTTGAGGCATGGTTTTCCGGGGGCAGGGCCCATCCTTTTTTAGAAAGTGTTTCAAAGTTCATTCCCGAGGGTTCAAGGATTTCATCAAAAAGGTCATGGACCTTTTCCCATTTAAAATCAGGATCAAACCGCTTGGACAGCTCAAAATTAATCTCAACATCAGGTCGGCAGCCCTCCACGGTTACGGCTTTGTTAATGGTCTGCAAAGGAACCCACCAGGACCGCACTCCATCCTTTTCAAGAAAGGTGGCAGCAGGCAGGATAATATCGGCATACCGCAAAGAAGGGGTCATGAAAAGATCAACCCCCACAATGAATTCCAGCTTTTCCAGGGCCTTTTGCCAGAGCTTGGGATCAAGTCCAATACCTGATAAGGGGTTGCAGGTCTGCATCCATAACCCCTTAACAGGGTAGGGTTTTTCACTGAAAATTTGCTCAATTACCTTGTCGGTCTGACATCGCCATATAAATTTATTAAAGGGGCCGTATTCATCCTTTCCAATCCTGGGCTTGTCCTGGTCCTGATCCTTTAGTTTGATCACCCCTTCAGCACCCGGAAGGGCATAGGCAACAGCATTAAATGCCGACCGGGTAAACACATTTCCCCCCGGGGCGTCAAGGTTGCCGGTGAGAGCCCACAGGGCTGCAATGGCATGGCAGAGAGGGGTGATTTCCGGGGTCATGTCAATGGGGACCCCCCAGTGGATGGAGGCTGGCGCAGCCTTGGCATAAAAGATTGCAGCCCTTTGAATTTCTTTGGCGGGCACATAGGTGATTTCTTCTACTTTTTCAGGGGTATAATCGGCACAGCTTTCCTTAAATTTTTCCCATACCGTTGTGCAGACAACGGTTTTTTTGTTCAAAAGTTCAATGTTAAAAACCCCGGTTAATGCCGGTGCTGCTATTTTTTGTGATAAGGGTTTGATTGAATAGGCTTGGGCTTTTGTGTCCCAGATATTGATCTTATTTGTCTGGGTGTCAAAAACAACAAAATTTTTATTTGATCCGCCCTGGATAACCTCGGATTCCCTTAAGAGTTTTCCCGTATCATTTCTGATCAGCCTTGGTGCATCTGTCCAGGTTTCAACAAAGGTCTGGTCATATAGCTGCTCCTTGATAATAACGTGTAAAAATCCCAGGGCAAGGGCTGCATCTGTTCCCGGCCTGATTTTGAGCCAGTGTTTTGACCGGGAGGCAAAAAAGGAAAGTCTCGGGTCAATGGTGATGATTTTTGTCCCTTTTTTCATCAGGTCAATTATCCAGTGACCAAAGAGGTTGTCAGGGCAGGTGGCCGCAATATTATATCCCCAGATGACCATGCATTCCGGCACCTTGTATTCGGGATTGTCATAGCGCCCGGGCAGCCATTGGGCTGCATCAAAAACACTATAATCGCCCTGGATGGTATCAAGGGCTGCAATCCTCGGGCTGTAGCAGGCATTGCCGCTCAAGGCAAACATGACATTGGGGCTGCCGTATGCATAGGCCAGCATGCAGATCCAGGGGCCGATATCCCTGCCGGTTCCCATGGAAAAAATCATGCTTTCAGGACCGAAATCATCCCGGATGATGTTCATTTTTTCTTCAATTATATCAAAGGCCTCGTCCCATGAGATTTCTTCAAATTGATCTTCCCCCCTTTTGCCCACCCGTTTTAGGGGGGATTTTAATCGGTCATTGTGGTCTATGTACTGGGTCATGGCAAGGGCCCTTGCGCAAAGCCGTCCCTGGTTCCAGGGATGATCAGGATCACCTTCGATTTTGACAAGCTTGTTATCCTTGATATGGGCAAGAACGCCACAGCCGCCATGGCATCCCGGGCCTGCAGACCAGGTGGTGGTTTTAACGATAGTTGTTTTACTTTTCTCCATAATTGTCCCCTGTTTTATTAAATCTCAATTTAAAATTGAGCCCCGGCCTGTCTGGAAATGATCCTGCTTGTTGCAGCAATTTTTTTCCCAAGGGTTTCAAATTTGTCTTTAGTAAAGGTTCCCACAAGAACAATCCCTGCAATTACCTTGTTATTGTGATCAAAAACAGGTGAACTCACAGCCGTTATTCCCGGTGTGATTTCACCATTATCAATTGCATAGCCGTTTTTACGGCAGAACTTGAGTTCCTGTGCAAGCTTGTCTTTATCAAAATTGTCCCTGTCCCCATGGAAAAAGAGCTGGTTTGTGTCAAAAATTTTTTGCTGCTCTTTTTTGTCAAGGAATGCAAAAATAGCTTTTCCATGGGACCCATGGGTAATGTGCAGGGACTGGTATTGCCTGACCGTTACCGAAATCATGTCATTCCCATCATATTTTCCTGCAATATAAAACTGGTCATTGCAGATGATGCCCAGCAACACGCTTGTCCGGGTTTCATCGGCAAGATTTTGAAGGTGGTCCTTTGCAATTGCAGTGATATCAAATTTTTCTTTTGCCTTCCTGGCCAAAGGCATGAGGGCAGGCCCCAGGGAATAGGTTTTGGTTCTGCTGTCCTTTGTGATCAAGTCATATTGGGACAATGCATTTAAGATGGAGTATCCCTTGCTTTTGTGTATTCCGATCTCTTTGCAGATACTTGTCAGGCCGTAATCATTGCCCTTGTTTTTTCCAAGGCACAAAAGCAGGCGGGCTGCCTGTTCCACTGCCGGGGATGTTGGTTGGTAAATTGATTTCTTTTTTTCCGGTGCCATTAAATAATCCTTGTATTTTAAAAGGTCTGTATACAGAATAGTGTTCTGTATATTAAACAAACACAAAATTGCCTGTCAAGAAAAAATAAAACCAATCCAATCCAGAGTGATTGCATGTAGACTGAGGGTTGAAAACCAAAGGATGTAAATGAAGGAGGAACGATACCTGACCTGGTAGGCAATAAGTCGAAGTGGAATACAGACACCTCCTTAAATCTAATGGCGGATATAAGTTAGATATCTATGGATTTCAGACAATTTCAACAGGTGCCGGCAGCGGAGGGGGTGAGACTCTTCGCTTCATTCTCGCCGGACCTCCTGTCCGGCTCCGAGGTGAATGGCGCTTGGCCCCGTCCATGGGGCACGCTGCCATTCAAATCCGCTGCGAATCTCACCCCCTCCACTGCCTCTGTCCTGGCAAATAACACAGCATGAAATTAGTTCGCCACTATTGTAGAAAGTGTTAATGGCTTCTATAATTAAGATCTTTCCCTAAGTTTATTCTTGTTTTTGGGAATGAAAAATACGGGGTACTATCTATAGGTTGGATATTTTTGAATAAAATGCGGACTAATGCGGACTAATAGGGATAGTTCACAGGATTTTCCCCTTCCTGAGGAATCAAGAAGATTAGGGGTTTCCCCGATTGACAAGGGGCTTTTATTTTACTACAAAATTATTTGCAAGGCGATACGGGCTTTTTTTACCGGATATTTTCAAAATTGGAATATCGTTGGGTAGTATGATTCATATTTGACATGGTATGCGGCTATAAAATACCCAATATTCTGACGTCGACCAACATGGATAAACGATTAAAAAGGAATTAATATGACTACTAACCAAAAAAGAGCATTTATCAGTTTCGATATTGATAATGATGAAAGCACAAAAACTTTGTTAGTTGGTCAAGCAAAAAAAGCAGACAGCCCATTCTATTTTAAAGATAATTCTGTAAAAGAGCATTTAACTGGAGACTGGAAGGAAAAAGTTTGCCGTCGAATGGATAATATCGATGTAGTTATCGTACTTTGCGGCACTAAGACCCACACAGCAAGTGGTGTTGCAGCTGAATTAACTATTGCAAAAGAAAA
>DAOWDR010000048.1 GCA_030638935.1 Desulfobacteraceae bacterium
AAAATATATTTAAATCTAATTTCATTTTAAATTCGATTTTATTATGGTATGCATCAAGAATATTTAAATTTGCCAGATCAGTAAGTCGCTAAATTCAGCTATCAGAGCTTTCACAAATTAGGTGGAAGATATTACAAGATACTAAATAATTGGGGACCATCTATGACTGATATAATCAAAAAAAGTATTGGCTCTTCGGATAACACTGACACCAAGAATGATTACAAACTCTTAAAAATTCCTATAAAGAATAGAGACCTTGGTGCATTTATTTCAAGTTTGTTGGGTCAACCTCAGAGTATCCAAAGAGAACTTTCTGGCACATTCGATATCGACCATGCATGGTTTATGAATACACATCATTTAATCGAACAACGAATACAGCAGCAGCATGAAGCCTCTTTTGTGGATTTTAGTGCGGTAATATTTTTTGAAAATGGTCTTTCACGTAAATTAAATACAATCCAAGCCTTTGAATCATATAATGAACCCAAAGAACGAATCTCAAATGGAGTCAAACTGAAATGGACATATTTATTAAAATTCCCGACTAAAGATTTACCAGAACGTCAGGAAATCACATTATTTGTTGTTACTAAAATCCCTGAGGAGATCTATAAGATATATCCTTTCGTTTCAAAAAGTATGCGCCACTCAAAATCTATTATTTCATATCAAATAGATCATACTGAGCGAACATGGGGAGATGATATGGAGAATATCCTCAGAGAACACATTCAAAGTTGTTTTCAGGCAAACTCAAGTTTCATTGATTTGTTTAAATCAATAGCCCCAATTTTAGGAATCATATTATTTATCATATTAATGATTTCCTCTATTTTTGGGGGTCATTTATATCAAGAATACAACTTGGTGCAATTTTTTGAACAATTCAAAAATATAGGTGACATCGCAAGTAGTTCAATGCCTGAACTGGAAAAAAAAATTGATTTTCTCGTTTCGATTCAGAATCCTGAATTGAAAAATGAAATCAATATTTTAATCCATTTTTTTATTAGTATACTTCTGGGTATTACAATCGTTTTTGCGTCCTTTTTTATTGCAAATCATGAGAAGCCATCATTTGTTGTTGTTACAGATGCAGCGAGTAAAGAACGGGAAAAAAAATTAAAGAAAATTCGTCGTGACTGGGTCATCAGCCTTTCTACATTTATGGGAGGAATATTGACCAGCATTGTTGGTAATTACATATATTACTATTTTTCAAAGTAATCTAACCAATCTGTCTCAGGCAGATAGAGATTCGATGATGATTGAACATTAGATTAGATTAGAGTGTTAATAAAGTAACATTTCAACACGAATTAACGGTAAATATGTCTTGGATTAAATTCTATTAATCAGTTGCACAACTTAGTTGATACCTTGCATTTTACTGAATCCAACTTTATATGCATTACAATCTCGGCCTTCAATAAATTCCGAAAAATCAAGTTGATAATATAATAACAGGTCTCCAGAACCTAATGGGAGTAGAGATTCACTGATCCTGTTAATGCATCAAGTAAGCTGATTCGGGTGAATTTTGATTTAAAATAAACTTTTTACTTTCTGATATTTCTTGCCGCATTAAAGGGAGGCAATGCTGTTTGCCAAATCTGGATGGTGAAATGTCAAATTTTCCGAGGCAGAGGCAGCGGATGGGGTAAGGTGCGGAATGGATTTAAATGGTTCCGGGCCGCATGGACGCGGTATAGGAACCATTTACCTCGGAACCGGACATGGACGTCCGGTGAGAATGAAATGGAGTACCTTGCCCCGTCCGCTGCCGGAATACTATTAAAATGTGAATCTTTCCTAAATCCAACCTCGCAAAAACGGTTAGGTAATATTTTCCCATGACCCGTTTTGGGTATGGAAATTTATTCCAATTTTTCTGATAAATCATATCTAAAAAAAAGCTTATTCGATTTAACTATCTAATTTTAAAGGTAAATTTTAATTTCATCTTATATGGCATGATCATTGCTCATTTATGTCACAAATAAAATTTTTAAAAGGTGTCCTATGAGTTTTGCATTTGCCAACATAAACAATTCGTTTTCAAACCTGGTCCAGGCAGATTCGCTGCCAAACGGAATGGGTGCATTTGAGAATTCAGGGAATCGCCCCTCTTTGTTTGCCGACAATCTTAACCAGGTGATCAAAGGAGCAAGAGCAGCCAGAGCATCGGTTTCCACTTCCACCCAAGCAATTGCCGCTGATCAGAACGCTTCCGCTATGCAGGAAAATCTGGATGAAGCAAAAATCTTTTTTTTAGAGGAAGTAAATCAGGAGCAGGGGCTGTTATTCCTTTCAAAATTGCAGAATATGTTTTTATCGCTGTCAGGCGGGGATTTGAATAATATCACCCTTGATACCCAGGGCCTGGATGCCCTTAAGGAAATGCTTTTAAAGGCTGGATTTGAACCAGGAGAGGTGGAGGAATTGATGTCAGGGCTGTCTGAAAAGGCACAGGGAGGAGATCTTAGCCTTGATGAGGTAATGGGCGGCATTTTTAATCTTTCCACTGACATTGAAGATGAAACCATGGAAGAGGAGGCTTGTGTTGAAACATCTGCCTTGCCTTTTTTAACCTCTATTTTAAACTCCCTGGGTCTTCCCAATGATACGGTTAACCAGATTATGTCCCAGGCCAACAGAGGACAAAATGGAATCAGTCTTGATGTTGTCATCGACCAACTCAAGGCCATTGAAACCCAATCCTTTTATGCAGGTCAGTCGTTTCAAACCCGGGAAGGGGACACCTCTTTTTCAATGCTTCTTGAACAATTGGGGCTTGTATTGCCTGAAAATATGACATCCCAGCCAGGGCTGACTGAAAATATGACATCCCAGCTTGGTTTGAGTGATTTTATTGTATCCCTGGAAACACACAAAGAAAAAATTTTATCCTCCAGGAATCAGGCGGAAGGTTTCCAGGGTATGGGACCCGCCAATCAGTCAGAGGGTGCGGTCAAGGTATCTTCTAATACCATGGTTGATTCACTTTTTAAACACCTTGAGATTCAAGCCGGGAAGGCCGGTGTGTCGGAATTTTCCCATGATCAAATCAAAGATCAGTTTGAAAATGATTTATTGGTTCCTGATAAGTTTAAACCAAACAAAGAGGGTTTGTCTTCCCAGGGCCAGCCCGAACTGGGTGTAAAACAGGGGAAGGTTTTAAAGGAAATAGATTCCATTTTACCCGGAAAGTCAGGCCTGGCAGGTGATGCCGGCCCTAAGTTTAAGGATGGGGAAGATATTGCAAAATTAGTTAAATCGAATACTGCCAGGGGAGGGGAAACTGCCCTAGCCACATCCGATGTTAAAACAGGAACCATTGGGGATGCCTTAAAGACAAAATCAACCTTCAGGGATTTACCCACCCATGTGACGAACCAGGTGAGCAAAGGCATAGTCAGGGCAATAAACCAGGGTGAAACTACCTTGAAGATTCAGTTGAAACCAGCGGAACTCGGGCGGCTTCAATTGACCATCAATAATGTGGGGAACAGCATGAAGGTTAGTATTACCGCAGAAAATCCCGCAGCCAAAGATATTTTAATTGCCAATGTGAATGAGCTTAAAACTGTCCTGGCAAGTGCCGGTATCAGCCTGGATAAGTTTGATGTGGACATGAACAGTGAGTTTAAGCAATCCTATGCCAATGCAAAAAATGAATCCGGTAATTCCAGACAGAAAAACCGGAACGGAAAGAACCTGTTTGATTCCATTGGCACAGAAGGCATGGATGGTTCTAATGGTAGTTTGACCAGTGAAATTCAGGATGGATCATACCATTTTGTTGCATAAAGGAGAAAGACCATGACAGTTTCATCAGCGGGAAATTCATCACTTGACTCCATTACCAGTTCATATCAGTCAACTGCGACTGAAAAAAGTGAAACAGCCGATGCCCTTGGCAAGGATGATTTTTTGACAATGCTGGTGGCCCAGCTTGAGAATCAGGATCCACTGAACCCCATGGACGGTACAGATTTTTCCGCCCAGCTGGCCCAGTTTTCACAATTGGAACAATTGATGAATCTGAATACTTCAATGGAAACCCTGGCCGCATCTTTTTCCGATGATTCGGAAAAAGATTTGATGTCCTATCTTGGCAAACAGGTATCGGGCAATGTCGACTCCATGCAGGTTGAGAACGGGCAAGTGTCCGGCGGATTTTTCAGCTTATCGGAAAATGCAGACGTCATTATCAATGTTACAGATGAATCAGGTGAAACCGTTAAAACCCTTTTCGAGGGAACAAAATCCCCAGGAGCTCATCTTGTTGAATGGGATGGTACCGATGCCAATGGTGATGCAGTGGCCGACGGAACTTATAAGTATACGGTTCTTGCCAATATGGGTACCGGGTTTCAGGAACTGCCAACTACTGTTACCGGTGTGGTTGAAGGCATTGCCTACAGCAATGAAACACCTTATTTGGTGGTACAGGGTGTATTGATTGATCCTGATTCTCTGACTTCGGTATCTAGTGTTGATGACAAGGATCTGGCCCCGGAATCAGTATTGAGTTATCTTGGTCATACTGTCAGTTCGGACCAACCGATTATTTCCGTTGAAGACGGAGCGGTGTCCGGAGAGGATCTGACCTTTAATCTTGAACAGCAGGAAGCCGCCATCATAAGAATTTATGATCCATGGGATAATCTGGTCCAGACAATTTCCGTTAACGAGGCAGATGCCGTTGCAGGTGAGAATTCCATCAATTGGAACGCCGTTGACGACAATGGGTACGGGGTATCGGACGGATTGTATTATTATACGGTTGAAACAGCGTCGGGAACGGCGGAAATATCTATTTCCGAAGAGGTTTCAGGGATTAAGTACGCCAATGGAAGCCAGTATCTTGTGCTTAAGGATACCGGCAGACTGGTTGCGATCTCTTCCATTACAGCAATTAATTAAGCAGAACAATCAGCATGATAATGTTGGGTTTTATATAAGCGAAGGAGAGGGATATGTCTTTATCAAGTTCATTATTTACAGGTACCAGCGGTTTGAAAAATATGGGCAATGCATTACAGGTTACGGGTAATAATATTGCCAATATAAATACGGTTGGGTATAAAAAAGGCAGAGCAACCTTTGCAGATACCTTGTATGAGAATGTGGCCACCCAGGGAGGCACCGACCAGATTGGGCGCGGTATGTCAGTGGGGGATGTGTCCCAGAACTTTTCCCAGGGCTCCTTTGAATCCACGGGAAATACCACAGATCTATCCATTGGCGGTGACGGTTTTTTTGTCATGAGTCAGTCAGGTACTGAAAATACATTCTATACACGGGCGGGAAATTTCTTTTTTAATAAAGATGGCGAACTGGTAAATCCGGAAGGATATATTGTACAGGGCTGGGAATTGGATGACGAAACCGGAGACGACATAGGTTCAATTTCAGATATCATTTTGAGTGCCTTTACCAACCCGCCCAAGACAACCTCCCAGATAACGGCCATTACCAATTTGGATGCCGATGCCGTCAGCGAGTCGATTGTTCTGTCAAATGACTGGGATGCCGGGGCAGACACCTATATGAGTTCGTCAAACTATGAATACCAGACGGTTGTCAAGGTCTACGACTCATTGGGAAGTACCCATGATGTTTCCATCTATTATGACAAACAATCCGGTACAAAGTGGGAATACATTGTGACCTGCAACCCCGAGGAAGATCAGCGGAATCTGGTGCAGAATACCGATTCCAAGGGACTTCTTGCCAGGGGCAGCATAACATACAGTCAAAGTTCCGGAGATATTATGGATTTCACCATGGAAGAATTCACAGGGCTGCTGGGTAATTTTCAAGCCGACGGGATAAATGGGGTTGATGATATCGAATATTTGATTGCAGATTATGATGCAATCGGGCTGGACGGATACGGGTTTGAGTTTGAGTATGACGGATCCACCTGGGATTTTAAGGATCAGACGGGTGAGGGTCTGATTACTTCCGCAGACAAGCCAGCTAACTACCCCACTGCATCTGTTGTGTATTCGGATTCCACCACCGTTCATATTTCATTGAGTTCATCGGATCTGGACCCGGACATTAAGGTGCAATTGGCCAGCACTGCAGTGTCAAACGATACCTTTGGATTTGATATTAATTCGGCCACTGATCTCCATGACCAGGGTCTTGCAGCCATTAGCTATGGCGGAGGCGGAGGCTTGACCTCGGATGAGGCCACCCTTACCATCAATGATGCCGGTGTGATGACCCATGACACCCAGGGTGTCGCCATTATCTGGAACCCGACAACGGAAACCTGGCATTGGAGCAATCCTGATGAAGCCGCTTCAGCCGGCACCCTTGTGAGCAATGTAGAAATAAATGGAAGCGCCCAGACAGCTGCATCAGTTGTCACCATCAACAACGCCGAAGATCTTGACATGGTGTCCAGTAATATCTCCCTGCTGGTGGACCACAGGACCGATGCCTGGGATTGGAATATGCCCCTGAAAGAAGATGACTTTGCCAGCGAAGTGTTCAGCATTTCACCCACCAATGATCCAACACTCAGTATTGTCTCAGCCGGAAGCCAGGGAGCGGTTGCATCCACCGACGGAGCCGGGACCCCCACCACCCTCTCTTTGATCTGGAACGGATTGACCTGGTCTTCCAGTGCTGGGGGCGGAGATACCCAAATAGTTATTGACACGGCAAACAGCGATATCAGCAAAATTCAGTTTGCAATGTGGGAGGCCGATGTGGCAGGCGCTTCTGCAGGATTATCCACCATCCTCTACCAATTTGGAACTCCCTTGTCATCCTTAACCACAGGCGTCCAGACCATCAGCTTTCAGCTTGACCCGACCCCGCCCGAGGAATATCCCAATGCCGTGCTTTCCACCACCGGCGCCACAACATCTGGTATTGGGATTGATTTTGACAATGATGCAACCGTGGATATGTACATGATAACCTCTGCTGGAGTTTCCTCCACCACAGCCAGCGGCGGGCTAACCATGGTATTTAATACTGATCCCGATGTACCGCCGGATAATTATGCCAATGCAACATTAAAAGGTGATGCCTCCCAGGCAGTCATTGATCTTGACGGTTCCGGAAACAGCGATGACGATGATGATATTGTCTTTACCTTTGAAAATGACTTAATAGCCGGGGCCACCAACACGGACCCCTATGATGACAGGAGCGTCATCGGCTTTGATATTCTGGGGTCCACAGCCTGGACATCCATGAGTTACAGTGACATGACCAACACCGGATATTACGCCTTTACCGCAGATTTTCTCGGGGGGGATTTCGGCACCACGGAAATGGATATGGAATTAAATATCGGGACCGTGTATGACGGCAACAATTTTGTGAATGACTCCCTGTCCTCCTCCCAATACTCCAAATCCTCTTCAACGGTTTTCCAGGATGCAAACGGATATTCCGCAGGGGATCTCCAGGGGGTTGACGTGTCATCGGATGGTGTCATGACCGGTATCTATTCCAATGGACAGTTGATTCCGCTTTTCAGGGTGGGCCTGGCCAAATTTTTGAATAACTATGGATTGAGAAATGAGGGGGGAAACCTGTTCAGCGAAACACTTGACAGTGGTACTGCCATCACCAATAAACCGGGTGAAAACGGTCTGGGCACCATTTCTCCCAACTCCCTTGAGATGTCAAATGTTGATATCTCAGAAGAGTTTGTTGCCCTGATTACCAACCAGAGAGGGTTCCAGGCAAACTCTAAAACAATTACCACCGTTGATGAAATGATGCAGACCGTTATCCAGATGAAATAATAGTTAGGATTACTGCTGTCATCCCGGCAGCAGTAAAATGGATCAG
>DAOWDR010000147.1 GCA_030638935.1 Desulfobacteraceae bacterium
CAAAATCGCTGAAATCAAGCGTGGAGCAATCCTGTTTGAGGGGCGGGACCTGTTAAAAATTTCGGAAAAAGAAATGAACAGAAAAATACGGGGCCAGAAGATCAGCATGATCTTCCAGAATCCCCAGAACGCTCTGAACCCGGTGTTTACCATTGAAAAACAGATGACTGATATACTCAAAGCCCAGAGACAATATAAAAATAAAAGATTGAGATCTTCCAAATTTTTCCGTGAACAGGCAATAGAACGTCTCAGGAGTACCGGAATTGCAGATCCTTCGGCCCGTCTGTCCAATTACCCCTATGAATTTTCAGGGGGGATGAAACAGCGGGTCATGATAGGAATGGCATTGTCTTCCGGCACCTCCCTGCTCCTGGCAGATGAGGCAACCACGGCCCTGGATGTAACAATAGAAGCCCAGATAAATCGATTGATCTCCGATCTTGCAGCCCAATATGGGACCTCGGTGCTTTATGTCAGCCACAACCTGGGCGTGCTTGCCGAGCTTGCCGATCGGATCATGATCATGTATGCCGGCCGAATCTTTGAACTGGGCACAACAGAGGATGTATTTGATTCTCCTTCCCATCCCTATTCGGCAGCCCTGTTGGAATCGTTGCCAAGCCGCCAGGCCAGGGGGAAGCGCCTGCTGTCCATTCCCGGGATTGTCCCGCCCTTAGACAACCTGCCCCAGGGGTGTTCTTTCCATCCCCGCTGCAAATTTGCTGAAGATATCTGCAAAAAAGAAGTCCCTCCATTGGAACAGGTCACCGACGGCCACTGGTCAGCATGCTTTTTAGACAGTAAACGGGGGAGGAAACGATTAAAATGGATTTAATTCAAATAGATCATCTGAAAACCTATTTTTATCAAAACAAAGGAGTATTATCCAAATTATTCGGTGAGGGGTTGAAAACCGTCCATGCCGTGGATGATGTCAGCCTGACCATTAAAAAGGGAAGAACCTTTGGTCTGGTCGGGGAAAGCGGGTGTGGGAAATCCACTTTGGGACAGAGTATTTTCAGGCTGGTAAAGGCCCAATCCGGCGAGATCCTGTTCCAGGGTCAGGATGTTTTAAAGATGAATCCCAAGACCCTCATGGAATTTCGTCAAAAAGCCCAGTTGATTTTTCAGGATCAATACGGGTGCATGAATCCCCGGATGACAGTGGGCCAGATAATTGCCGAGCCCCTATTGATGAAAAAAAATCTGATGAGGGAAAAGGGGAAGCTGGAAAAGTCGGCTCTTTTTGATGAGGTGATCCGCCTTTTACAGGCAGTAAATTTAGATCCCGACTCTGCAACAAAGTTCCCCAATGAATTTTCCGGCGGACAGGCCCGGCGCATCGGCGTGGCCAGGGCCATTGCCTTGAACCCGGTATTTATTATGGCAGACGAACCCACCTCGGGCCTTGATATCTCAACGGCTGCAACCATATTGAATCTTATGCAGGACCTCCAGGATGAAATGGACATTACCTATTTATGGGTCTCCCATAATCTAAACCAGGTAAAATACATGTCCGATGACATGGCCGTCATGTATCTGGGAAAAATTGTAGAAATGGGAAAAACCAAAGATATATTCAGTGAGATGGCCCATCCATATACCAAAGCATTGATTTCAGCGGTTCCCCAGGTATCCACAAACCAACAGCAGGAGACCATTTTCCTTGAGGGTGAAATTCCAAGCCCGATTCATCCGCCCTCGGGATGCAGATTCAGAACCAGGTGTCCCCAGGTAATGAAGCGATGTAAAACCCATGAACCTCCCTTGACCGACCTTGGCGGCGGGCATTATTGTGCCTGTCATCTTCACCAAAACAATTAAAAATAATGTCAGGAGCTGATATGCAAACTTGGTTTTCAAACACAAAAGAGGGTCTCATAAAACCGGGCAGGCCTTTTGTGAAAATGCATGGGTTGCGCAATGATTTTGTCATTGTGGACGGCCGACAAGAGCCCTTTTGCCCATCAACAAAAGAGATTATCCACATATGTGACCGCCACGAAGGGGTGGGTGCTGATGAATTGCTGATTGTGGAGCCGCCCAAAAATCCTGAGACCTATGCCTTTGTCCGAATTATTAACCCGGACGGACGGGAAGTGGAAGCCTGCGGAAATGCCACCAGGTGCGTCGGATGGCTGCTCTTAAAAGAATGTAATCAAAAAGAGATCCGCATCCAGACCATGGGCGGCGTGTTGACCTGTTCCCTTGCCGGTGAAAAACAGGTGAGCGTGGAAATGGGACAAATCATGACAGACTGGCAGGATATTCCGCTGTCAAAAAAGATGGACACCCTGCATCTTAATATCGGAACCGGACCTCTGAATGATCCTGTGGGGATGAATATCGGCAATCCCCATGCGATATTTTTTGTGGAGGATGTAGATGCCGTTGATTTGCAAAAATACGGAAAAACACTACAGACCCATCCGATTTTCCCGGAGGAGGCAAATATCGGGGTTGCCCAGCTCTTAACGCCTGACACCCTTAAGCTTTCGGTATGGGAACGTCCCGGCACCTTGACAACCGCCTGCGGCACAGGGGCTTGTGTGGCTGTTGCCGCAGCCCATAGAAGGGGGTTGACCCGGGAAAAATGCATGACGGTAATCATGCCGGCCGGATCTGTTGTGATTGAACTCAAAGACCAAAACATTGCGGTCATGACAGGGCCGGT
This sequence comes from Desulfobacteraceae bacterium, assembly GCA_030638935.1. Taxonomy (GTDB): domain Bacteria; phylum Desulfobacterota; class Desulfobacteria; order Desulfobacterales; family Desulfobacteraceae; genus NBML01. Next base: position 2,681 of record DAOWDR010000147.1, read on the forward strand.
GGAGTTTTGTTATCTGGGCTACCTTTTATAGATATAAGATAATTACACAAATTGAACACGATTAAGACAAACTATTAAAATACAGGAGTTATGATAGATGAATGCAAAAGAAAGAATGGAAGCTGCGATTAATTTAAAACCCGTGGACAAGGTGCCCAATGCACCGTTTACCGAAGCACCGGTTTGCCAGTACTTTGGATCAACCTTTAAGGATGCTCTTCTGGAGGGCCCGGAAATGCTCAAAGCCCATATGAAAAGCCTGGAAGAGTTTAAATTTGACTGGGTGATGCTGGGAATGGGTTTTATCGGCGGCATTATTCCCGAAGCCCTGGATTGCCAGGTGAAGTATCCTGAAGACGTGTTCCCCATCATCGAAAAAACCACTGTTTTTTCAATGGCTGATGTGGAACGTATCGCAAAAAAAGATGTGTTTACAAAACGCATGGAAAGCTTTCTTGAAGGGGTCAGGCTCCTTAAAAAAGAGTTAAAGGGTGAAGTGCCCATTGC
>DAOWDR010000101.1 GCA_030638935.1 Desulfobacteraceae bacterium
AATCGCCCGGTTTCTGTATCAAATTTATTCAAACCGCCGTCACTGGTGGATACCCAGAAATTGCCAAGACTGTCAATATGGCAATCAGATACGGTATTCCCGCTTATGGCATATGGATCTAAAGGATCTTTCCTGTGATGAACAAAGGAATTGGTTTCTCTGACAAAGCGATCAAGCCCGCCACCCTGGGTGGGAATCCAGAGAATTCCCTCATTATCCTGGAAAAGACTTAGCACAATATTATTACTAAGGCTTGCTTCATCCCCGGGGCTATTTGCAAATTGTACAAAGGTTCCTTTTTTTTTACTAAACTTAAAAAGCCCGTCTGCTTCAGTGCCGAACCAAAGAATATTTGTATCCAATTTATCTTCTATCATTCCCCTGGCAACCCCATTGGTATAGGGATTCTTATACCTGTTTTTAAAGATGCCGGTCTTTGGGTCAAATATCCCGTGGACACCATCATTCATGGAGACCCAAAAATTTTGGGAAGTGTCCTCAAGAACGGAAAAAACATAGTCATTAGAAATCCCGTTGGGAGTTTCCTGGCTTTTTTTAAACACCTCGAACTTACCGGTTTTGGGATCAAATTTGTTTAGGCCTCCGAGCTGGGTACCCAGCCATATATTGCCTTTATGGTCCTCCACAATGGAGGGAACAATATTGGAACTCAAACTGTTCTCATCATCTGCACGATGCTGGTGCAGGACAAAGGATTTCATGTTTGGGTCATATTTATCAATGGCCCCGGTATTCTCAACCACCCATAAAATCCCTGATCGGTCTTCATAACAACCCATGATAATGTTTCCGGAAATACTGGAAGGATCATCCACAGAATGCCTGAAAACAACAAACTTACCGGTTTTGGGATCAAACATTTCCAGCCCTGCGGCAACTGCATATGACCTGCCAAGCCATAAATACCCGTTTCTATCCAGAGCAATGGAATAAACTTCGTTATGCACAATGCTTTCAGGGTCATTTGGGTCATGCTCAAAGCGGACAAACCGGCCTGTTGTTCGATCCAGTTTATTTAATCCTCCCAGGCTAGTTCCGATCCATAGGATGCCGTCCTTTCCCTCCTGAACCGCATAAACTTTCCCCGCCCCGATACTGTTCGCTTTGACTGAATCATACTGGTAACGGACAAATTTGTTTGTGGCCGGATCATAGGAATCAAGTCCGGCATCGGTACCGATCCATATCAGACCATCCTTTCCGGCCATAATGGTCCAGACCGAATCATGGCTGAGGCTGTTTTTATCCTTTGGATTATTTCTAAAACTTTGAAATTGATTTGTCTTTTTATCAAAGCGGTTTACACCGGCCTGGGTGCCAAGCCATATTGCCCCGTCCAGTCCTTGAGTAATTGTCCTGGGTGCCCAGTTAAAATGGTCGCTGTTCAGGCTGTTTAAGTCATTGGGATCATGTTTATAATAGGTAAAAGAATCACTCTTTTTATCAAGCACATTCAGACCGGCGGAAGTACCTATCCATAAAAGCCCTTCATCGTCCTCAAAAATACCCGGTGCTATGGCGGAGGACAGCAGGCCGTTACCGGCTTTGTAGGTTTTGGTTTCATATCCGTCATATCGTATGATACCATTGGTACAGCCCACCCAGATAAAGCCGTCCCTGTCCTGCATCACAGAATTGTTATATGCGCCTGTATTAATCGGGTGTTGAACCATGATCTGGTTCAGACCATGGACAGGAGAACATACAAAACTAATTAGCCCCAGACAAAAGGCAAAAGATTTCAATAAAGTTTGCATCAATTTTTAAGACCCTTTTATCTTGGCTATCCCACTATTATATCTTTGGAAAATTTGCGCTCACCGTTATTCCGGACAATTTGCCTCCATGGAAAAGCCTGGCCCTGACAAGGTTTCCCGCCACAACAGAATACGGAATGGATTCCTTGTAAATATCCGAATTCCTATCAGGCGCAGACCCGTCAAGGGTATATCTTATTATAACACCTTCAACAGGGCTTGAAAGAATTAGATGGGAATCGCCGCCCGGTTCCCCTTCTTTTTTGAGCATATCAAACCCGACCTGGGCTCCCTGTAATTGTTCAATGGGGATGTACGGCCCGCCATAGACTCCCCCAAAGGCGCCCATGGTTGCCTTAATTTCCCTTTTAAAATTATTGATTAAATCCGGCCGTCTCAAACTAGGTTCGGGAATACCCATAATTTCAATCTCATGGGTCTTAAAAAAATCAGGATCACCATAATCATCCGTAAATGCTTCATTGGTAAATGAGTAACCATCCAAATATTTAGCACTGGTAAGCAGATAACAGATCGCATCCGGTCCAATGGCCATGGGACCTAATTGAATGGGAGTGGGTACACACCTGACCAGCACCCATAACAGATAATAGGCAATCATATTTTCATTGGAATAATAGACCCGGGCTCCCAAACAGCTTTCGGAATCTGAACTCATAAAATCCGCCATCCCGTAATCCTGGTTCCCTTCCACCTGCCTGGCTGAAACAAGACGGCCTTTGAACATCCGGTAGGGGGAATATTGAGAGCCGATACGGGTTTGTATAGCCTTGAAAATCAGATTCTCAAAATCAGGTTCCCGCATATATGATCCCAGAAGCCTTGCATACTCAAAGGTATTGGGCAGCAATAAGTTCCGGTCATAATATCTTTTTAAATCCAACCCTGTCATTGGATAGGTTGCAAAACCACCCACTCCCTTTAATTCAGGATGGGCTTTCATTGCCCCGATCACATCTGTTTCAACCACCATGGCATCGACAGCGGAAGAAGAATATTCTTTTTGTAAAACCGGCTGGCCGTCGTCATTGAGCATATTCAGATAATAGTAGGGCACATTATTCTGGAACAACCCCATGTCCATCTCTGAAGTAGCCCTGTCTGTCTGGGTGTCTGCAATAAGGCAGGAACCGGTCAGCCCGGCGACAATGGCCGGCACAATACCGTTTATGGCACCCACTTCACCCGGGAGCACACCCGTATTTTTACCGGGTTCCGGGTTTATTAGGCCTTCATAGGACTTTAAAGCCGGTAAAAAATCCCTTTTTGTCTCAATGGCTGAAGGAGCAAACACCTCTGCTGCACATGCAATTTGCATATCATCGGAAACAAATGGAGAGGTGATGACATTGACCAGGGATACCCCGCTCTCCTTCAAAAAATAGTGGGCCACATCTTTGGGACCGCCACCGCCGGTTGCAAGAAAAGTTGCCCCTTCAATAAAATCATAGAGATCAGTGTACGAATAGTTGACAACCTTACTGCTTGCCTGCTCCTGCATAATGTTTTCCTCTGTTCATAGATAGTAAAAAACCTAGGCACCTGACTGCTTTTCTTCATTACCTTATTTTTTTTCCCCAAGTTCCTCGTCCCTGAGAACCCGCCTTAATACCTTTCCCACGTTGGATATGGG
>DAOWDR010000379.1 GCA_030638935.1 Desulfobacteraceae bacterium
AACCGGGGCAGGATCCTGTTTGTGGCAGATATCACAGGCCACTTCCTTGATATCAACAATTTTATCACTCTCTTCTTCATGGTTGGTAAATTTAATCTGACCGTCTTTGTTGTATATCCTGATATTTTCTATTTCCGGCTGGGTGGCAATATTATTAATAAACTGAGTAATATCGTCCCTTGAGTTCAGCATCATGGCATAATGGGTGCCAAGCTTGATGGAGTTTGTCAGCCTGTCTGTACTGGCAATGACGTTTTTCATGATCTGGGTCTTGATATTATTGATATTAAAATAAGCCCAGGCCGATATCGAAAGAATAACGGTCAGCCCTATAATGATGACCAGCTTTGAAACAAGGCTGTGTTTTAAATATTTGGTAAAATCGCTCATATTGCCTTTGCCGCAAATGCCCTTGTATTTGAAAGATTTAATTCCAGCCCGACCTGCCTTTGGGTCTTCCCCATGGCAAGACCCAAAAACTGCGGAAGAAAAAGAACGGGAATTTCAAGGTCAACCCCTTGTTTATGGGATATTTTTTTCTGATAACTTTCAAGGTTCATCTGGCACATGGGACACACCGTTAAAATGGCATCTGCACCCTTTGCTCCATCCAAAATTTTTCCCACAAGTGCCATGCCGGCGGCAGGTTTAGTACTGGTATTGGATGCACCGCAGCATTGGCCACCCATATCCCATTCAAAGACGGTGGCCCCTGTCGCCTGTATCAACGGGTCCATGGAATGGGGGTCTTCAGGATCATCAAACACAGCAAAGGGCCGCAGGCACTGGCATCCATAATAGGGTGCGATAATAAGTCCCGACATTTTATTTTGGGATATCTCTTGAATTTTCTCAATATCCACATCCTTTGACAGAACATCCAGAAGGTGCCTGACAATCACATCTCCTTTAAAAACAAGGTTTTCCTCGGCAAGTGCCCTATTAATTTTTTTCAGCAGATTTTTGTCTTTTTTGACAATATCTTCTGTTTTTTTAAGATTAAGATAACAGGCACTGCAGGGCACAAGAATCTGCCTTAAATCCTTATTTTTTTCAGCAAGGGAAAGGGTCCTTGCACAAAGCACATAGGATAACAAAGTGCTATATGACTCGGCAGCCGTGGCTCCACAGCAGGTCCAGTCTTCGATCTCTTCCAGTTGAACATCAAGTGCTTCCAATAGTAATCTTGTGGAAATATCATATTCAGCAGAGGTGCCTTCCAATGAACAGCCCGGATAATATAAATATTTCATCTCATCCCTCCAGTTTCGCCACTTTTTTGAACAATCCATCCAACTTTCCTTTGCCAAATGATGGAAATTCGGGCCGGATCTTTCCCTTGGCCAGTAGTTTAAGTCCGAGAGAGGCATAGCCAAAAGGGATCACTGGATTTTTCATTGAAACAAAATAATTTGTCATAAATTCCATCTCCTGGACTCTTCCGTGTTTTTTCACACTAGCCAAAAATGCTTTATAAAAAAGGGAAGAACGCTGAAACTGCTTTAATTCAAATTTAGAAGCTGCCTGTTTTAAGAGACCCATGGCATGGGTCAGCTCAAGACCCCTAGGACATCTTAGGGTGCAATAATAACAGGATGAACACATGATAAAAGATTTGCTTGAAAAAAGTGTTTGTGCATGGTCTGCCAGCAACAATCGCCACATATGCCTGGGAGTGATATCCATGAATTCGGTGTTGGGGCAGGAAGCTGTACATGTACCACATTGAATGCATGTTTGTATCATTTCTTTGACTGTCTTGATCTCTGCCAACAGCTGGTCATTATTTACCTGGTCCATAAATTTTCCCCTTTTTATCTACCCGTAGATTCTCAACTGTCGGATATCATGACAATGCCATATCAATTGCATCAAGCATCTGCCGACCTTCAAAGCCCTCTAAAAAAGCTGAGTTGCTTGGACATACAGCTGCGCATATACCACAACCCTGACAGGCCGCAGGATCCATGAGTATTTTTTCCTCAAAATAGTCCACAAATCTGGCACCATAGGGACAGGTATCAACGCAGATTTCGCACATAGCACAGGTTGCCGTCCGTGTTGCAGCCACTGTTTTCCCGGATTTAAGATCTCCATGGGAGAGAATCCGTATGGCCCTGGCGGCAGCTGCCCCAGCTGAGCAAACCGCTTCTTCGATGGTGCACGGCTTCAAGGATAAGCCGCAGGAAAACACCCGATAGTTCATGCTGTCAACGGGTCGAAATTTTGAATCGGCTTCCTTAAAAAAATGGAAACCATCCAGGGAGGCCCCATATTGATCAACCAGTGCCTCGGTCAGATCCGGCAGAATCCCTGTGGCATGGATAACGCAATCGGCCTCAATCTCCACAGGCATATCCAGCAAAAGATCACGGATTTTGACAACACACCTTTCGTCTCCTACCTGTATTATAGGTTTGTTTGCAGGATCATACTGGAAGAAAAGCACACCAAGATTTTTTGCCTTTGTGTAGTACTCTTCAAAAAATCCATAGCTCATCATGTCCCTGTAAAGGATATATACCTGGATATCCGGTTTTTTTTCTTTGAGAAAAAGTGCAATTTTCAATGCCCTGATACAGCAGACCCTGGAGCAGTAATTTACCTTTTCATCCCTTGTTCCCGAGCATTGGACCATGACTACACTTTCCAATTTTTCAGGATCAATTGTATGATCTTGAACAGCAATTTCAAATTCTTTCTGGGTCATTTCATTTTGTTGCGGATCTTTTCCATTCAACTTAATTGGAGCCTGACTTCCCCCTGTGGCCAGAATTGTCACCCCGTGGAAAATTGTTTCCTTTTCTTCATCTTTTATTAAAACACTGACAAATTCTCCCGGGCGCCGTGCTGTACCTTCCACCCTTGTCTTTTTGTGAAGGGTAATCTGATCATGGGATTCAAGCTGTTTGAGTCTTTCAGCCAGATAGGCTTTAATATCAAGGCCGTCAATGCTCTTTTCCATCCACAGCAAATTTCCGCCAAAGAAGTCTTCTTTTTCAACAAGGTCCACGTGAAACCCGCAATTCGCAATGGACAAAGCTGCTGTGATGCCTGCAATGCCGCCGCCAATGACCAAAGCATTTTGATTGGATTCAACCCATTCATCTGGCAGGGGGTTTTTAAATCTGGCCTTTGATATCAAAACTTTTATCTCTCTTTCAATGGAGCTTGTAGCTTTCAAGCTTTGTGTCAATGGATATTGTTTTAAAACAGAAATAATGTCCAGGCCTTCAATGAGGCTTGGATGAACTCCCGAGGCCTTCCCAAGTTCTTTAATCCTTTGTTTTTTTACCCAGGGCAGGCAGGCTCCCAAAACCAGCCGATTGGGATTTTTGGTTTGAATCATCTCAACCAGGGCATCCCAACCCTCAGCCACACAAAGTTTATCTATTATTTCAATTGATTCATTTTCCGGAATTCTGCTAAGCCCCTCTTCCAACCTTTCAAGATCAACCCTTTGGGAAAGATCTTTACCGCAACTGCACAACACCGTTAAAATTTTTGGGTTTTCCCTTGCCAAAACACCTGGGTCCTCCATTGCATCCATTGCCTGGAATGTCTGCTTTCCAGCCCCATGCATGATTTTACAGGCCCCAAGGGCTGCAGCCGACGCACAGGTAACCGAATCGCTGATATCCTTGAACCCTGAAACAGATCCTCCCGATAAAATCCCGGGCCTTGATGTGTTGATCATTGAAAAGGGATTGGTTTGGATAAAGCCCCATGGGTTGACGGCAATATTATTTTTTTCCCCAAACTCCGTCATCAGCCTATTGGGCCTCTGGCCTGTTGCAAGAACCACCAGATCAAAATCATCTTCATGGATATTTCCCGCAAGGTCTGTGTATCTTGCCACAAGACTGGTATTTTCTTTTTTGGGGTCCTGGGAAAGGGAATGAATTCTTGCCCTGACAAACCTAACCTGATTTTCATTTTGAGCCTTGAGTTTATACTCTTCAAAAGATTTGCCAATGGTTCTCATATCCATATAAAAAATTGTGACCTCAATATCCGGCCCAAACTTTTCCCTGGCAAGGATGGCCTCTTTTATTGACATCATGCAGCAAACAGTGGAGCAAAACAGTGCACCTGCCTGGACATCCCGTGATCCCACGCATTGAAACCAGGCAATTTTTTTCACAGGCCTGCCGGTTTTAGGATGTATCAGTTTTCCTTTGCCTGGCCCTGTGTCCGCTCCTGTACCACCTCCTGTAAACCCGTCTGTCCCCCCCCCTGTAGAACTGATAAGCCTCTCAAACTCCATCCCGGTAATAACCCCGGGTAATACGCCGTAACCATAGGGATTTTGTCCCGAGTCAGGTCTGAAAAACTCCACCCCGCCGGAAAGAATCAAGGCATCCACCTGTTCAACCCTCCCTTCAGCAATTTCAAACTCATGATAAACTTTGAGCACCATGGAAATCAACACATCCGGATCAAAGGGTTTGGTCAGATAGTCCAGTGCTCCCTGCTTCATGGCTTCCACAGCCGAATCCACGGCTGCATAGGCAGTCATCATGATAACCCAGAGATCCTCGTTGATCAGTTTTGCCTTTGAAAGCAATTCAACACCATCCATGCCCGGCATTTTGATATCGGTGAGCATCATATTAAAGGGCTTTTTGTCCATCAGCTCAAGGGCTTTTTGTCCTGAATCAGCCGTTGTTACGGAAAAGCCCTCTTCCCTGAGCCATTCTTTCATGGAATCCCGAACAATTTTTTCATCATCCACAACCAGAATTTTGAATTTTTCCCTGTCCTGATCAATAAATTTTATGGCACCTGTGGGACATATTTTTTCACACTCTCCACATCGTGTACATGCAGTATAATCAATGG
>DAOWDR010000207.1 GCA_030638935.1 Desulfobacteraceae bacterium
AGGTCTTTGGGTCGGGCCGGGATTTGAGAAATTGAGTAAAGGATTTGTCCCGCAAACAAAAGGACAGGGAAGACAACAAGTGGAGATGAAGTTTAAGATCCGGGCATAAAATAAAAAAGAGGATACCCACGGGTTGCTGGTCCAGGGCATTATAGTCCACCTCCTTTTCAAGGAAGCAAACCGCAACCAGGGGCTCATTCAAATAGCCCAATTGAATTCTGGGATGGGGAATGGCAATGCCGTTTCCAATACCGGTGGAAAGGGCCTGTTCCCGTTCAATTAAACGCTCGAGAAGATCAGCCTTAAAATCCTTTGGCAGTTTTGAAATTTTTTCCAGACAAGCTTTTAAAACACTTGTCACATCATTTCCCCGGATATCAAAATAAACACCTCCGTTCTGCACAGCACTGGATAAAGGAATGACAGCTTCGCTATTTTTTAGAGCCTTTTTATCTAAAATATTCAAACAAATATTATGCTTGGTTGCCCATTTTTGTAATTCGCTTGTCCGAAACCGGTAGTTACCGCCATCTTTGGAGACCGGCAGCTTTCCCTGCCGCACCCAGCGTTCAATGGTATCGGGAACCACACCAAGATATTTTGATAAATCAAAAACCGAAAGCTCCATTTATTCTTCCTTTAAAAAATAAGAGACGAAAAACAAATTTTTTAGTTTTGCCCTTCTATTAACCACAGTACAATTTGGATCAACCCTTCCGGAGAAGTCCGGAAAAGATCAGGTCAGGCTGGTCAGGTTTTGTGCCGGATGGTCTTCATATTTCATATATACTTGTTATCTACAATTATAAACTGCTTAATTCATAAACTTTTTTAGCCTGTTATAAAACAAACCACCCTGAATGACAACCTTAAAAATTTTCTTAAATAGAGGAATGGGAAACTGCCCGTAATAGTTCATCTTCGCCCCCCTAATACGCTTGCCTCTTATATATTCATATGGTATGCATTTTTAGGTATTTATTATTTTTGAAATATTTGGATTCAACTTTATTTATAAAAGGATAACACCCATGAACCAGCTAAAACAACTCAACGATAGAATTATCAGGCGTGTGAATGTGAATTTGGAGGAGTTTGATTTTGATACGGAAAGTTTTGTAACAAATACCCTTGACCATGATAAAATGATGAAATTTTATGCATTTTACGGGATCACCTCCCAGCATCCCATTTACTTTCATTTTAAAAATTCAAACATTGCCGGCAGCTATTTCCTGGGAAAATGCCATGTGGGAAGATCTGCCATTTATAAGAGTGACGTAAGAGGGGATGAATTAAAAAGAAAAGGGGATAATCTCCACTATAAGATAGAGGTTCCCCTTGTTGAAGATGAAATGATAACCATCAGGGACAGCCTTCTGTATAAAACCCTTGTTCACAGTAATTCCCATAATCTTGAAAGTCCTGAGGAATTTGGAATTCGAAATACAATTTCAGCCCACTACGCCAATATCCATGGATCAACCCTTGAAGGATGTTTCCTAGGCCCCTTTGCCACCGTGGATCTGATGAACCTTCATTCCTGCATTGTGGGTGAATTTTCATATGTTCAGGCAGGTGAGCTTTTCCATCGGAAAATTGATCCTGGAACCGTTTGGATACGGCATCCGCATTTTGAATTTAAATATAAGTTTAAAAAAGATGTTCTGGATAATTATGTAGGGGTCAACTCATCCTATCAGCCCAGGGGTATCATCTACGATTTTGTTAAAGAACGGGAGCAGGATTATGAAAAACTATTTGATGTAATGCATCTTGAACCCATAAAAGCTCCTTCAACTTCTGCTGTCAATCGGTATGCCGTGGTTAAGGGTAAAATAAACATCGGTGAAAATGTTCTGGTAGCTCAAAGTGCTTTTTTAGATAATGCAATAATGGGAGACGGATCCAATGCCCAGGAAAATTCCTATATTATCCATTCAAACCTGAAAGGCAAAAACGTTACCGCCCATGGCGGGAAAATAATCCATGCAGATATGGGTATTGAAACCTTTGTGGGGTTTAATTCATTTTTAAATGGAAAACCCGATGCAAGAATTAAAATCGGTGATGGATGTATTGTCATGCCCCACACCATCATAGATCCGGATGTGCCCATTAAAATCCCGGGTGAACATCTGATTTGGGGATATATAAAGTCAGAAGCAGATATTGAAACCAACACCATTGCCCTGGATGATCTGGCTGAGGTACGGGATACTCTGCAAATCGGCAAAATGAAGTTTACCGGCATGGGCTCGGTTTTTATTGAAGCTTTCAGAAAGAGAATCGGTCAGATTTTACTGGCAAACGGGGCCCTGTTCAACGATGGTGAAGATCGGGGACATGCCCAGGATGACCAAAACATCTCCTTTAATATTATTCAGCCTTATAGTACGGGAGAACGAAAGGGATTGTACCCGTCCATCAGAATCAAGCCATAATTAACAACAAGAAAAGAGCAAGAGAAAAAGGCCATTACCACGGAATATGTGATAATGGCCTTTTATTATTATATGAAATAAAGCAAACCCAAATGGATGTTTCTTTGTTGCGGACGAACCTGGGTGAAAGACCAAGGTTCGCCCGATGAGGTTATTTAAAAAACGTCAACAATCCATGAAGGTTGGTCAGGGGGTGGGGAGGACAGCCCGGTATAAATAAATCAACCGGTAAAATAGTGTCCAACCCTTCGGTTATTTCAGGACTTCCTAGGAAGGGCCCGCCGGTTATTGTGCAGCTTCCAACCGCAATGACAACTTTTGGATCAGGAATAGCTTCATATGTCTGCAATAGTGCGGTTTTCATATTTCTTGACACAGGGCCGGTAACAACAATCCCGTCTGCATGGCGGGGGGATGCCACAAAGTTTATACCGAAACGGGCCAGATCAAAAAACGGGGTGGCCAAAACGTTTAGATCCGCTTCACAGGCATTGCACCCGGCCGCTGATACCTGACGAAGCTGCAATGATCTGCCAAACAGTTTTTTAAAGTGCTGTTTGGAATGTTGGGCAAGGGCCGGAAGGTCCCCGTCGGTCAGCAAGTGGGCTTTTTCCGAAGTTGATATTTCAAAATCTCCTGTAAACTTGACAAATTCTCCCTTGGAAATTCGTTCACATGTACCGCAGAATACGCACCTGCCCATATCAATTTTTTTTCCAGCCACATCAATGGCGTCCTGGGGACAGGCATTTGCACATTCCTTGATTATTTCCGGAGAAGCCTGCTTTTGGATAATTGGTTTTCCCCGGTAGCGTGGAAATACAGCAGGTTTTTCTTTAGGATAACCGCAGGTTCTATAACCCTGTTCATATCTGTTTTTAAGTGTATTGAGCATTTAAGACTCTCTTTATATTTTTCTCATTAGTTTTTATCGTTAAAGATCAAATCCGCAATAAGAAAGATTGAAACTTTTATTATTTAAAGGAAAATCAGATATCCCCGTATCCCTTAAAGACATGGCCAAACCGTTCCAATTGTGGAAAGAGGGGTCCTTGACCTTGTATCGAAGAATTTTACCCTTTTCATCGGTGAGAATCAAATGGGAGACTTCCCCCCGCCATGCTTCGTTCAGGGTTACCACAAAGGAAGAAGCCGGCAGATCAAAATTGCCGTTTTCAACACATTGGGTTTCAACAGGTGTATAAATCAGAGATTGTATCATGTTAATGGATTGCAGAACTTCGTCATACCTGACCCTGGCACGATCATATACATCCCCTGTGGGTTTTTTATTCTCAGGGATATCTATCTGCCCATAATATTCCGTGGGAAAACAAGATCTGACATCATAGGATATGCCGCTGGCACGCCCGGCAGGACCCACCAGACCTAACTTATCCGCATCATAATTTGACACGCAGCCGCAGTCTTCAAACCTGGCCCTGACGGTTGAGGCGCCAAAAAGCAGTTCAAGAACATGTTCCACCTGGGGTTTTAATTCCTTGAGTCTTTCATCAAGGGTTGCCCGAACATCATCGGCCAGATTAAAACGAACCCCTCCGGGCCGCACCAATCCTTTTCCAAACCGGTTGCCGCAAAGAAGCAGAGCCAGGTTTAAGAAATCCCCCCGGATACGGCCAAAATAATTGGCAGGCGGCAGGAAAGCCACATCTCCGCTTAATGCCCCCAGATCCCCTATGTGATTGGCCAGCCGTTCAAGCTCCAGGGCAATGGTGCGGATAATTTTAGCCCCGGTATCCGGCTGGACAGATGTAAGAGATTCAACAGCTTGGGCCATACATAGACTATGGCCGATGGTTGTGTCCCCTGCAATGTTTTCAGCAAGGATGGGTAATCTTTTTGCTTCAACCTTGTGAAAAAGGTTCTCAATTCCCCGGTGCTGGTATCCTAACTGTATTTCCAGATTAAGAACCCGTTCGCCAATACAATTAAACCTGAAATGACCGGGTTCAATCACGCCTGCATGAACAGGCCCCACAGCAACTTCATGGATCTCATCACCGTCCACCTGGTAATAATCATAATTGCCAGGAATATCCTGGCTGTAATCATTGCCGAAAACATCGGGCAAATTTTGGGAATTGGCATGGTACCTGACCATTTTCAGCCAGGGGTGGCCCTCGGGCCTTATACCAAATTGTTCGGCAATTTCCCTTTCAAACATATGAAAGGGTTCACATGTATTGCTGAAAGAAGGATAAGCCTTTGGGGCGTCGCAACCTGCAACCAACAGTTCATGGGTTCTTAACACCGCCAGAAGTTTAATGGAATCCCCATCCTCATAGGCAAAATACTGGACCACCTTACCTCCGTCTTTCACAATAGTCAGGGCATTTTCCTGGAACTCATCAAAGGAAAGATGGGGTATAAGTTTTCTATCTATCTTCTGACCATTTGTTATCTTTAAAAAAGCAGTTGTCATTTAATTCCTCCGCCAATGGCAGTCACTGCCTCAATGATTGTTTGGTATAATGTATCCGGAATAAAGAAGCATAATATCAATGAAGTTAACAGCAGTATATATTGAGGCCAGACCAGGCTGGCTTTTTCTTTTAGACCAATCGATTTATCTGAATCATTATTATCTGAATCTTCCTTTTTAAAATCAGAAAAGGAAATTTTCATCACCTGGTTGGCAAATCCTGCAAAAATAACACAAAGGCTCAGAATAAAAATACTGGCTACTATATAGTGACCGGTTCGAAAGGCACCAACAATGATAAAAAGTTCCCCGATAAAAATACCAAAGGGAGGGAAGCCGGAGATTCCGGCAAAACCTGCAAAAAATGCAACAAAGGTTTTGGGCATCCTAGTGGCCATATCACCGGTATTTTTAATGAGTCGATCTTTATACCCCAATAAAATATTTCCCGATGACAAAAACAGGGAAGATTTGATCAGGCTGTGGTGGATCATACATAGAACAGCCCCATATGCCGCAAGACCGCCAATGCCGGTTCCAAAGGCAATGATACCCATGTTTTCGATACTGGAGTAGGCCAGCATTCTTTTATATTCGTTCTGCTTTAGGATAAATGTGGCTGCCGCCACAATGGACATCAAACCGAAAAGAATAAGAATCGTTCCGGAAAAATCTCCCAGTCCGGCTGCAACCATAATCTTGTGTGTCTTAAAAATACCCAGATAGGCACAGTTTAAGAGTACACCGGACAGAAGAGCCGAAGCAGGGCTTGGGGCTTCACTATGGGCGTCGGGCAGCCAGGTGTGCATTGGGGCAAGGCCCATTTTTGTCCCATACCCAACCAGGATGAATACAAACCCTGCTTTGAGCCACATGGGGTCCAGATCCTTGGCAACCTGGGTAAGGGCTGAAAAAGACAGGGGCGCATCAACATTACCAACGTCCATGGCCAAAGTGATCAGAACGGTTCCAAGAAGTGCCATGGCAATACCCACCGAACAGATGAGCAGATATTTCCAGGTGGCTTCCAGGGAGGCCGATGTTCTATAGGTATAAATCAGCGGTGCACTGGCAAGGGTGGTGGCTTCAATGGCGATCCACATCACCATGATATGATCGGACAAGGTGACCATGGTCATGGTTGATAAGAACAGGAGCATGGATCCTGTAAAAATATTTTCCGATTTAAGTTCACTCTCCTTTAAATAAGCCATTGTATAAATGGAGATCAGAAAAAACAGCAGGGATATCACCAAAAGCGACAACAGGCCTTCGGGTGTCACTGCAAAATAGTTTTCAAAAATGGGCAGGGATCTGTTTTTCCACAGAAGGAGAGAAAGAATCAGATGAATCGCACCCGTACCGACTAAAAGTTGGCGGCCCATTGCTTTTGGAAGGAAAAAAGCAAGGATGCCTGTAATAAAAGGGGCTAGAAAAATAATTTCTACCATGAAATAACACCTATTCCTTTAATGTTCTGAGTAGAGCCGTGTCGACGTCATCAAACGTTTTATTTATATTTTGAAGTATAATGCCCATTATCATTACCCCTGCCAGCACATCCAAAAGAATGCCGAATTCAACAATATGGCGGGCATGGGTTGAAAATGTGGTTCCCACAAGGTAGATACCATTTTCCATCATGATATAACCAAGGACCATTGCAATGGCATTACGCCTTGCAATTAAAAAGAACATACCCGTTACAAGCAATGCAATGGCAGTGGGGGTTAGCAGCAAATACTCACTGATGGCAGGCAGATTCAACTGCCGGCTGATATAGGTTGCGGCAACGATGAGTCCAAGCCCGAACAGCATGGAAGCGTGATACCCGACTATGGGCTCAACCTCCCTTCGGATGGCAACCTTTTTGATGGCCATATAAATACACAATGGGATAATGATGCCCCTGATTAACAAGGTCGCAAAGGTGAAAACAACCCCACCTGCACTCATATCATGACCTAAAAAAAACGGCACAATGGAGGCCACAAGCCCTTGAAAAGCTACCACTTTTATAAGCCCCGGCAGCCGACTGGTGCCAAAGGAAAATAAAACTGAGAGTAGTACAAGTGACAAAAGCGTATCGACTGGATGTATCATTTGATAAACTCCAAACTGATAATAATTGCAAAAAAGGCCAAAGCAAAGGATGTCAGAACAAATTGAGGAACCTTATCCATCCGATAACGGGCAATGACAGATTCAGTTACCCCGACAGCCAGGTATACGATAAAAAGCCCTAGAACAAACAAGCCAAGCCCAATTGCCGGAACACCAAAATCATAGGGCATAATCAGCCGGGAAATAATGGTGGAATAAAAAAACAGCTTACAAAAAGAGCCCAGCTCAATGAGTCCGAAATCCGGTCCGCTGTGATCTAAAACCATTACTTCATGGATCATGGTCAGTTCCAGGTGGGTTGCCGGATCATCAACCGGAACCCGGGAGTTTTCCGTTAAAAGGATAATAAAAAAGGCAATCACGATGAATAATAAAGGGGCACCGGCCAGATTCCACAACCCCATTGTATTACCACCTGTAAAAAAGCTAGCCAATTGTAACTCACCGGTCAACCGATAAAAAAAGATCAGGATCATGAACATGGCGGCTTCGCAAATAATTGGAAAATAGGCCTCCCTTGCAGCCCCCATTCCCTCAAAGGGAGAGGCTGTATCCATGGCGGCAGCTATGGTAAAAAAGCGACCCA